>CAYSYX010000001.1:0-6101 GCA_964435055.1 uncultured Polyangium sp.
AGGCGTGCGCTCTCAACGTGTGAGCGTGGTCGGCTCGATCGTTCGAGCACAAAAGGAAAACGCCCCGCGGTCGGCGAGGCGTTTGTCCTGGCAAGTTCACGCCGTCGGTTCAGTTGGGCGGAGGAGGCGGATCGACGACCGTGCCGACGTCGACCGAGCCACCGTTGGCGATCCATTGGAAGTTGTCGACGATGGTGGTCGAGTCATACAGGCCGTCACCCGTATCGAAGATGGCCCAGCGAATGATGAATTCGTCGCCGCCTTTGATGGGTGCTTGCGACAGGAGCCATCCGGTTCCGCCGGCGTTGTTCCATTGATTGAAACCAGTGCCTTGCATCTCGCTCGCGCCCAAGGGGCAGCCGTCACAAACATCGAAGAACGCGATGTTGACGCCCACGGGGTTTTTCTGGCTGTCGAACGAAATGTTGCCGTTGATCGATCCCATCGGGGCGGGCGTCACGAGCGAGATGAACTGGTCGTTGTAGGTTTGACAAACCCATTCGGGGTATTCGAACGAGTAAAACTTGAAGTTGAACTTGTAACCCGTGGCGTTTGTCGGGGCGCGGAGACGAACTTCGAGACCCACGTCGTCGAAGATCGACTTTTCGACGGGGCAGGAAGGCGGGTCTTGAGGGAATCCCGGGGGAGGCGTACCTGCGCCTGCGCCCGGACAGCTCGGGCTGCCGCACGCGTTCGCTTGGCCGGGCAAACGCGCCGTACCGGTTGCCAACGCGAGCATGGTGCTTCCGCCGCGGACCATGACGTTGGCTCCAAAGTTGTTGAGCAAACCGGCTTGGTTACCAGGGTTCGTCGGTGCGCCGTTTGCCCGGACGTACCTTGCTTCGACGATGCCCCAGCTGTTGTTCGTCGCAACCTTGCAAATGTCGACGGCGTTCACGCCGTGGATGGGGTCCTTGTCGTCGAGCGCCAGGCCGTCGTCGCAGAACTTGGCGACATCGTCGACCGCGCCGTTGCAGTCTTCGTCCGACGGAACGGCCATCGGATTGTTTGGATCCGTAAGAACTTCGACTGCGCCCGGACCAACGTTCGGATCGCAGTCGTTGCAATCACCTTGGTTCTCCGTCGTGCCGTCACCATCGTCATCGACGTCGGCGCTCGTGACACAGACCATGCTGCCACCTGCCGAGCCACCCGTGCCTGGCGGGGGAAAGATGATGTCGCCACCATCGCCCCCCGAACTGCTGCTGCCCGACCCCTTGCCACCGGCGCCCGATGACGTGTCGTCACAAGCCGGGTCGCTGAAAACGTCGCAGTCGCCGCTGCCACGCCGGCCGACGGGACTGCATGCCATTTGCGCGGCCACGACGCTCACGAGACCTGCGAAACCAAAAAGAACAAGGTTCTTGCGCATCATCGTTCTCCGTCCTCGGCAGTTGCTGAGGGACAAGCAAAGTGGTTTGAGTTTCTCCCGACGCACCCACGTAGCTGACACGTGAGCGTCGAGATGATCCGACAAACGATTGTAACAGGATTGCGACGGGCGGAAGGGTGACCATCACACGCGTTGCGCGTGTTGTTTGTGCGTCACTCGGGAGGCAGGATGATCGTTCCTGTTGTTCCAGGCGTTCCGTACCACTGCCAGTTGTCGATCAGCGTGCTCGAATCGAGGTTTCCGTCACTGGAATCGTACGTCACCAGGCGAATGCGGAAGGTCGAACCGGGGGTCACCGGCATCGTCGTGCGCAACCATCCCGTCGACCCGTGAGTCCATCCGGGGTTGGCCAGATCGGACTCGAAGGGAGTACCGGCGATGGCGGCCTTTCCAAGCCCGCAGGCGAACGAGACGCCGCCGCCTACACACGGTGGTGTCGGGCAATTGCACGCATCGATGAACGCGTTGTTGACGCTGATCGGGTTCTTCATCCCGTCGAACGCCACGTTGCCGTCCATCTGCCCCATCGGGAACGGCTCCACGTGCGCGACGAAGAAGTCGTTGAACTGCTTGCAGATGTAGTCGTGCCATTCGTACGTGAAAAACTGGAAGTCGAACGAGGCGCTTTGGGCGTTTGTCGGGACGTTCATCTCGATCTGTACGCCGGTCGCATCGTGCGGAAGGCCTGTCGTCACGCCGGGGCACGCCGCGCTGGGCTTTGGAAATCCAAACGGCGCGTTGCTCGTGTAGCCCTTGTCGAACGTTCGATACACCGACTCGGCGCTCGTCTTGTCACGCGCAGTGCCCGACGAAAGCATCAACATATTGGCGCCTTCGCGGGGTTTGTTGTTCGTGCCAAACTTCGCCATGATGCCGTGACCAAGATGGAAATTCGCCAGCTTGGTTGCATCCGCCGGAATGGGACTGCCGTCGGCGAGGACCCACTTGGCTGTCTTGACAAACTGGCACATGCCGATCGCTTTGGTCGCGTCGAGAGGCTCCTCGCTGTTGAGCACGAGGCCCGTGTCGCAAGGCGTGGGCGCTTCATCGAACATGCCGTCGCAGTCTTCGTCCGCCGGATCCATGGCCGGACCTGCATCCGGTCCGGCGTCGGCCACTTCCGGCGTGGGAACTTCGACGGCACCCGGATTCACGTTCTTGTCGCAGTCGTTGCAGTCGCCTTCGTTTTCCGTGAAGCCGTCGCCGTCGTTGTCTTTGTCGGGAAGGCCGGGATTACAAGCCATTCCGCCGCCTGTGCCGCTCGAGCCCGCCGGGAAGATGATGTCGCCGCCGGCGCCTGCATCCCCACCCGTGCCTCCCGTACCGCTGGAGGTCGTCATTCCGCCCGTACCGCTGTTGCCCGTGCCTCCCGTCCCAGGACCCCCGGGAACCGGTTTCGCCGAACAAGCAACGACAATCGCGGACAAACCAAGCAAAGCCCATGTTGAAGAATGCAACTGCTTCATGCAAAGCCCTCTCGATGACTAAGAAACGTTGCGGGGTCGAGCCCGACCCTCGGTGGCGACAAACCTGCCGACTTTCGATGCCCCAGGCCATCGAAGTATTGCTGTTGTGAATCGTGCGGGCGAGACCGATGCCGCGCGTGACCAAGAACTGACCAAACACGCGTCATCAATCGAGCGAATTCAAGACACTCGATCGTAGCTGATACGCGATGGGGCTGTCACGGTGACGGCCCCGGGAGATCGATGGGCGACTGTTGCTCAACCGGCGTCGCCGGCCGCCGCTTTCTTGCCCTTCTTCTTGCCTTTGCCATCGGCCGCCGGGGCCGCCGATGCGCCGGGATTCAACAGATCGTCGCGCATCTTTTCGGCCCGATCCGTCTTCTCCCACGTGAACTCGTCACGCCCGAAGTGACCGTACGCCGCCGTGCGCTTGTAGATCGGCTTCAACAAATCGAGCTGCTCGATGATCGCCTTGGGGCGCATGTCGAAGTTTGTCAAGATGTACTTCTCGAGCACGTCTTCGGCGATGCGGCCCGTGCCGAACGTGTTGACGAAAACGCCGACGGGTTGAGCCACGCCGATCGCGTAGGCAATCTGCACTTCGCAACGCGAGGCGAGCTTCGCCGCGACGACGTTTTTCGCGACGTACCGCGCGTAATAACACGCCGAACGATCGACCTTCGTGGGGTCTTTGCCGCTGAACGCGCCACCGCCGTGACGACCCATGCCGCCGTAGGTGTCGACGATGATCTTGCGTCCGGTCAAACCCGCGTCGCCGAACGGACCGCCGATCACGAAACGCCCCGTGGGGTTGATGTAGATCTTGGTGTTTTTGTCGATGAACTTTTCCGGAATGACCTTGTCGATGACGAGCGAACGCATCGCATCGACGATGGTCTTGTGCTTGACGTCGGGGCCGTGTTGCGTCGACAAAACGATCGCGGCGACGCGCACGGGTGCGTCATTCTCGTACTCGAACGTGACCTGGGTTTTTCCATCCGGACGGAGCCAATCGACCTTCTTGGATTTGCGCACTTCCGCGAGCTTGCGAGCCATGCGGTGGGCAAACGAGATCGGGGCGGGCATCAATTCCGGTGTTTCGTCGGTCGCGTAACCGAACATCATGCCTTGGTCGCCGGCGCCTTGCTCCTTGTGCAAGCCTTCGCCTTCGGTGACGCCGCGCGAGATATCGGGGCTTTGCTTTTCGATCGCCGTGAGAACGGCGCAGGTTTCATAATCAAAACCCATCGCGGCATCGGTGTATCCGATGTCTTTGATGGTGTTTCGAATGACGACCGGCATGTCGACCCACGCGGTCGTCGTGATTTCGCCAGAGACAACCGCCATGCCCGTCTTGACCATCGTCTCGCATGCGACGCGAGCTGCCGGATCTTGGGCGAGGATGCCGTCGAGAATGGCATCGGAAATCTGGTCGCAAATCTTGTCTGGATGGCCTTCCGTTACGGACTCTGAAGTGAATTGATACCGGCGCATGGATGCTCCTTCGGGGACTGGCGGGGCGTACGCATACGCCTTGGACGCTGGACCGTCAACGCACGTGAAGGCACAAAAGCGAAACGCCGGACCACCCTGAGGTGATCCGGCATTTCATCCGACGAACGAAGGTCCCGGTGAAACCGGCGTATCAGCCGCCCATCCCTTCGAGTTTCGCGACGAGTTCAGGGCTGAAGGTGCCTTGGCCCAAGCGAGCGCGAACCTGCTTGAAGATGCTCTTCCAGTTCTCCTTCTCGCCCGAGGACAACGTGACGACCGTCATCTTGCCCTTCAAGCGCTCGAAGGCAGCATCGTCTTCATTGCGAATACGCTTCGTGAGCGCGTTGGCGGCAACCTTGCCCGTGTCGATGAAGATGGCTTTCAAGTCGGCCGGGAGCGAGTCGAGCTTCTTGTTTGACATGATCAACGCGCCAATGGCGTAACTCGTCACGTCCGCGGACATGTGGTCGAGTTTCCCCGCCCATTGAAGCTGTTCGGTGACGAGCGCCGGGACGGTGACCATGTCGATCGCGCCGGTGTTGAGCTGCGGAAGAACTTCGGGGATCCCCGCCGGAACGCCGGTGACGCCAAGGATCTGGTACACGGCGGGAACGATGTTGTCGTCTTTCCACGCGTAAGGCTTTCGGCCCTTGAGGTCATCGGGCTTGTGCATTTCGTAGCCCTTCGTGAACGTGCGGGCCGCGCCGACATCGCCCCAACCGGCAATGTAGAAACCCGCATCCGCTGCGCCCTTCTCGAATTCGGGACGCAGCGCTTCACGAGCGGCATCGAGTTTCGACCACGAGCTGAAGAGGCCGGGCATCTGCAGCGCAAGAATCGGTTTGTAAACTTTGCCCAGACCAACCGCAGTCACCGCGGCGCCATCGAGTTGACCGCTCTTGATCTTCCCGATCATCGCGCCTTCATCGCCGTGCTGACCGTTGTAAAAGATCTGAACTTCCATCCGACCGCCGCTCTTCTCCGCAACGGCCTTCTCCCAGGTGCTGAACACCTTGCCCCAAGGACTCGACTTCGGAGCCAGCGTCCCAAGCTTGATCTTGAACTCGGCTTCGGCCTTGGCATCTTGGGCAAAACCAATCCCGGCAAGAATCGTCAAGGCACTGAGAAGCTGAATCACCGCTTTACGTCGCATCATCTGAAACCTCCATCCCTCGGCTTGGGCACTTGTGCAGTCTTGGCTCCCGAAAGACTTCCTGTTTGCCGCGATCCTGTAAAGAAGGTTTTTCCCCCTAAACAGGCTCGCCGGACCCGGACCGTTCACGATGCAACGCGGCATGCGGCGTCGAAAGCGAACAGTACGTGGACGACGCGATGCCGGACCAGCGTTCCCATCGTCCAAAAAAAACTCATCGGACAAGAGGATCGCTGGTCCGACCTCGACCAGGTCGGCATCTGGGTCGGCTCGAAACCTGACGGGCCGTGAGGCACGAATGCCATACAGCGACAGTGGACGAGCCCCGAAAAGCGTTATTCACATTGCCGCAACGCGAAAAACTCTGATGATAGGCCCCGATGATCCTGGAAGACATTCGCAACGTTCTGAAAGAGCAAGGCTGGCCCGTGGAGATGCTCTCCGAGTCCACTCTGCGCAGTCGCTTCCGAAGTCGCGATCGTATCTTCCCGCTGTTCATCCACGTCGAACCTCTGTTTGTCACGTTCGCCGTCATCCCCTACGCCAAACTCCCCGAAGACCCCGACACGGCCGACGAGCTCATGTCGCGACTGCT
>CAYSYX010000001.1:6111-26820 GCA_964435055.1 uncultured Polyangium sp.
ACCTCGCCAAGTACTCCGTCGACGATGACGGTGATGTCATTCTGAGCGCCGAGTACCGCATCGAAAACTTGGATCCCAGCGAGATCCGAGATGCCGTGGACGTGCTGTCGTTCTATGCCGACAAACATCACGCCGACGTCCACGCGCTCGCCGGGACCTGAACTTCGTTTCACCTCCAACGATCACTCGCGCAACGTTTCGATCCGCGGCTTCGGCTGTTCGTCTTGTACATCGCGCAGCTCGGTCCGCGTGACGGGTACGCGCACCACGAGCTCCCCACGCACGAGCGTCAACCGCACGACCGATCCCACACGACCTCGCAACATCTCGCGAATCCGGGGCGCGGTTTGGTTTCGCACGTAGAAACCGTCGATCATGATGATCTCGTCGCCCGGCAAAAGTCCCGCTTTTTCCCCGGCAAGACCGGGAAATACATCCCGCACGTAGACCGCTCCGGTTTCGTTGTCGCGACTCAAATGCGCGCCGATCGAGCCGGGTTTTTCGGCTCCACACGCCACGAGCGAACACGCGGCGACGGTCACGACGAGCTTCAACAACGATCGCATCCACCCCACGATAACAACGTCGCCCGCTCGACATGCACCTTGCCGCAGCGAATCCACGCTGATGAGCTTTGCCGCATGGTTTTTCAGCGCTCGGTGTGGCCTGTGTTCGTGATGGCAAACCTTGCGGTCGTGGGTTTGTCCGCCTGCGCGCCCGGCGAAAGCGAAGCTCCCGGCTGTCAAAGCGATGCCGATTGTAGTGACGAATGGGTTTGTCGCGCCGGTGCGTGCTTTCGAATCATCGGCGATGTCGATGCTTCCGTTCAAGACGACGCCGGCTGACGCTGCTCAAGGATCGTCGCCCGCGGAGCGCACACGCAACAAGCCTTCGGCCACTCGAAAACGTGCTCGGCAAGCGAGCCGATGTGTCGGCGGAGCATCGAAGGCCATCAACGTTTCTTCTTCATCGGAAGATGGCTCGCGAAGCAAATCCTCACCTTCGAGCACTTCGATGCGGCACGTTCCGCACGTTCCGGAACGGCATGAAAACTCGACGGGCGCGCGGCTTTCATCGCAAACGTCGATCAGTCGAGCAAATGGCTCGGCTTCACCCGTCGTGACGACGTGCCTCTCGGCAGATTCGAACTCGACCCGAATCACAGAATCTCCCTCGCGCATCGTCGCGCTCGATGCAATTGGCTCATGACGCGCCACGGAGTATTTCACTCGGCATGCAGCAAAGCTTCGATGTGATCATCATCGGCGGCGGTCCGGGAGGCTCGACGCTGGCTTCGAGTTTGGCCAAGCGCGGTCGGCGATCGCTGGTGCTCGAACGCGAGAAGTTTCCGCGTTTTCACATTGGCGAATCGCTCTTGCCGTGTTCGCGCGGTGTGCTCACGGAACTGGGTATCGACGACGAGCTCGATCGTAGGTTCATCCGGAAATACGGCGCGCGATTTCTTTGCTCCACGACCGGTCGGACAAACACGTACCACTTCGCCGATGCGTACGAAGCGGCCTTCGATTACGCCTACCAAGTCCCTCGAGCCGAGTTTGACCACGTGCTGCTCGAACATGCGAAGAAGCTCGGCGCCGACGTGCGCGAAGAGTGGGAAGTCGCCGATGTCATCTTCGACGGCTCACGCGCGGTGGGCGTGCGCGCTCGCAACATGCACGAACCGTCGAACATCGTGGAGTTTCACGCGCCCGTGATCGCCGATGCGACAGGTCGCGACACGCTGCTCGCCACGCGAACCCGCCGCAAAGCGAACATCCCACGCCTCGACAAAACCGCGTTTTTCTCGCACTTTCGCAACACCGTTCGTCAAGAAGGCGTCGAAGAAGGAAACATCCAAATCGTCGTCTTCGAACACGGTTGGTTCTGGTTCATCCCGTTCCGCGGTGACCTCACGAGCGTCGGTGCCGTGTGTTCGTCGGAATGGATCAAGCAGAAGAAAAAGGGCGAAAGCCTCGACGAATTTTTCATGCGCACGGTGGAATGTTCTTCGTGGGCGAAGCAATTTCTTTCGAACGCAAAACAAGAGCGGTCGGTGGGAGCGCTCGCGGACTTTTCGTATCGCATCGATCAGCTGACGGGTGATGGTTGGCTCTTCGTGGGCGACGCGGGCGGGTTCCTCGATCCGCTCTTCTCAACGGGTGCGCACTTGGCGATCCAAGGCGGATTCATTGCAGCTCAAACGATTGACGAAGCGCTGAAACGTGGCGACACGTCGCGGGCAGCGTTTGCCGAGTACGAAGCGGCCGTGCGTTACGCCGTCGACTTGTTCTTGGGCGTCGTGCAGGGGTTTTACGCGGGGCATTTCCGCGAAACGTTGTTCGAGGAAAACCAACGCAAGCCGATGCGCAAGATCATCACGTCGATCTTGTCGGGCGACGTCTTTCATCAAAAGAAGAAGCCGCAATGGGCGCCGTTTGTCCAAGGGCTCTACCCGGCCGACGTGCCGCAGTTTGTCTAGGCAATTTTTATTTCGCAGGGGCGTTTTGCGGGATCGTCGCAAGCTGCGCTTTGCACGTTGCTGCAAGGGTTTCCTTGCCGTTCGGGGCTTTGGCGGCTTCGCGCCACGACGCGGCCATCGCCTTGAATCCGGGCTCCCGAGCCGCGCGAGATTCCGCGGGAAGCGTGTCGAGAAACGCGTTCATCTTTTCGACGTACGCATCGCACTCGGCAACGCCGATCGCTGTTTCCGAGGTCGCGGCGGCTCCATCGCCGGTGCTCTCTTTTTTGCAACCGAACACAGCGAAAGCGATCAGCAACAACGCGCCCGTCGACTTCTTCATCGTCTCCGTCTCCAACCACCAGGCAGCGTTCTCGAGCTGCGCGGCGGATGGTGCCACGTGCGGATCAACGGACAAAAATTGTCGATGCGGTCGCGCTCATGCGCGCACGAGCAGGATGGCGTGTTCTTCGCGGGATCGCGTGGCAAACGCGCGACGCGTGGGCTCGTGAAAATGTGGACGCTCTTGAGAAGCCACGGCGGTGAGCTTCAGGTGCGTCTTGCCAAGCACGCGGCGAATCGAATCCACGGCGTAGATGGGTTTGCCCGCGATGACACTGTCCGCCAGCAAAAGCACGGCCATGCCTTGCGGCACGAGCACGCGATCCATTGCCGAAAGCGCCGCACCGATCTCGCGTTCCCAATGCAAAACACCGTCCGCGGGACCCAAGGCATCGAGACGTCGACGTGCGCCGATTTCGTTTGAGGAGAAACGATCGGATTGCAGCCCCAGCCATCGCAGGCGCACTTCGTGATGCGCCAAGTAGTCGTAGACGCCGGGGTAGGGTGGTGACGTCACGATCAAGTCGACCGAGCGATCGTCGATTCCGGCAAGCACCCGCGCGTCGCCTTCCAGTACACGCGCACGCGGCGCTTTGCGCATGTCGCCGGCGACTTCATCCAGCTGCTTGGTGAGCTCTTCGGTTTTGCGCACGAACAATCGCGCCGGATAACCCGCGGCAATTCGCCGAGGAAGCTCCCGATTCGAAGTGTCCGAGGTACGTCGACTCAGCTTCGTCAGGATCGCGGACAGCACCAGCTCCAGGTCCGCACGAAGAAGCGCTGGGTTTGTCCGGTCGAGTGCCCAACGAATGCTGTCGAGCTCGAGCAAGACGTGACGATCGAAAAGCTCCAGATCTTCAGGGCCGTAACGTCGTGTCGGACCGGCTTTCGCCTTGCGGCGTTCGTCCGCGTGAACCGCAATGGCTCGTGCCGTTTCGACGAGCATCTGTTTGTCCTGCTCGGACCCTTCGCGCACTTTGCGTGAAGCCAGGCGAACTGCGAGCGGATTCGCATCCACACCAACCGCTCGACGTCCTGTCAGACGCGCTTCGACGAGCACCGTGCCGCTTCCGCAAAACGGATCGAGCACCACATCGTTCGGATCGCAAAACGCTTCGATGAGACGACGCGCCGTGAGCGGATGCATGCGCGCCGGGTAGCTGTGAAAGCCATGCACGTGCGCACGAGCTGCTTCTTCGGCAACTTCGGACGTGGGCACATCGAGCGCTCCGGCGAGAAGCGTTCCGAGCGCCGCGTCGCCCAGCAGTTTCACCTGACCGCCGACATGCGACAACGCCCGTCGCACGTTGGGTTTGTCTTGACGTTCCATCACAATCGTTCGCGTTTCGCTTGCTGCTCTTGAGCCAGCGCTTCCGCTTCGGCTCGAGCTTCTTCTTCCGCTGCCTGTTGAGCGTCGGTCGTCGGGGAGGTTGCCGCAGCGGATGTATCGACACGCAATTTTCCGCGATACGCCAGGTTGCCTTCGGGCCGTACGAGATCACTTGCTTCGAGGAGCGCGAGGAGTTCTTCGGCCTGAGGTTCGTCAATGTGCAACGCCTTGGCCAAGGACGTTGCGGTCACGGGCGTCGTGCTTTGTTCGACGACATCCGTCGCCGCCGCCATCCACGCTTCATCGATGGCTGCGGGGAGTTCTCGACTTAGCCGGGACGAACGTTTGCCCAGGGCGAAGGTCAATCCAAACAGGGGACCGGCGGTGAGCAAACCGGCGAGGAAAAGCCACAAGCCGATGTTGCCTCCCACCACGATGCTGATGATGCCCGCGATGCCCAACAAGCCCACGATGCCGATCGCGGACAAACCCGCGGCGATGGCGCCGCCACGCGTCTTGGCGCGACTCTTTCGGCTTGTTTCCGCGCGCTTGAGGGCCGCGAGCTCTTTGGCTCCGCGACGTTTCCTCGGGGCCAGCAAAGGAACGCAGGGACCTCCGCAAACGTCGCAGCGATAGCGGAATTCAGGATCCGGCGAGCAACCTGTCGTCGCTCCGCAGAGCGGGCATGCGGCCAGGCGTTGCGACGTACCACAGCGAGGACAAACGTCGGCGCCGTCGGGAACACTCGCTCCGCAAGCTTTGCAGTCGGTGGATGTCGTCGCGTTCGTCACGATCGTTGGAAGGCGAAGGATTGGCGTCGCCTCGGCGCATTGCGAGCCTGCGAATGGAAATGGAACTCGAGCGAGTTCTCTGTGGAAACCATGTAGTCCGGCGCGGTTCGTGTGGCCAGAGGGTCGTCGGTGTCGCGTGAAGAACTTCGACGACGCTGGAAGCAGCCGACTTCTGCGCGAAATGCTTATCGGCATCCTCGCGAGATGCGTGCAAAGATGCGCGGTATGAAGGACCGCTGGGCCAAAAGCAGCCGAAACACGGCCGTGTGGCGTATCGCCGGCGCATACACGCTCCTGGTCCTCTTCGCAGGCTCCTTGTCGTTTCTACTTCGCGACGACGCTCCATGGGTTCACCCCAAGCCTTGGATCGTGATGCCGGCCCTGACCGCAACGTTGACCAGCGCGTTGTGTGGCATGGCGACGGCGATGCTCGTCGTCATCTCGACGCGGTTTGTCGTCGGACGATTTGCTTGGGCGCAACGTCTGCACGCCGAACTTCGTCCCGTCGCTCAAGATCTCACCGTCGGACAGATCTTCCTGCTCGCGGGGCTTTCGAGCTTGGGTGAAGAGGTCCTCTTTCGCGGGCTGCTCACGCCGACCCTCGGCGTTGTTCTTTCCTCGCTGCTGTTTGGATTTCTGCACCAGGTGCGAGGGCCCAGTCGTTGGGTGTGGATTTGGTGGGCCACCGCCGTCGGGCTCGTTCTGGGGACCATCTTTGCCGCGACCGGTTCGCTCGTGGGGCCGCTGCTGGCGCATGCCGTCGTGAACGCTGTGAACCTTGGTTATTTGCGCGATCACGATCCCGATGAGAACGATCGTCAAAGACACATGGTTTGAACGCCGACTGGTTTGTCCGAGGCGACGTTGCAGATTCCAAACGGCATCCGGCGACGGAAGAAGCTAAGCTCGCCGCTGTGACGGATCGGAAGCGAATCGTTGTGGCCATGAGCGGAGGCGTCGACTCTTCCGTTGCGGCGGCTCGGCTGGTTGATGCGGGATATGACGTCATCGGCGTCACGCTCCACCTTTGGGATTATCCCGACGATCGCAGCGAAAAAGGTCGTTGTTGCGCTCCCGAAGATCAACACGACGCGCGTCGCGCTGCGGATCATCTGGGCATCCCGCACTTCACGTTCGATCGGCGTGAGCTCTTCAAAGCGCACGTCGTCGATCCGTTTGTCGAGTCCTACGTCGAAGGGAAAACCCCGAGCCCCTGTATCGCGTGCAATCGCTCCGTAAAAATGCGGGAACTGTTTCCGCTCGCCGAACGTCTCGGAGCCGAGCTCATCGCGACGGGGCATTACGCCAAAACCGTGACGGGTTCGGACGGAAAAACTCGCCTGTTTCGCGGGAAAGACCGCGTCAAAGATCAAAGTTACTTCCTGCACATGTTGCGTCAGGACGAACTGGCGCGTCTCGTCTTGCCGCTCGGTGATGCGACGAAGGAAGAAGTGCGGGCCGAAGCATTTGCGCGTCGGATCCCTCGAGCGGACAAGGGCGAGAGCCAAGAGCTTTGCTTCGTTCCGAACGGCAAATACGGATCGTTCGTCGGCGATCGAGCGGGGCGGGATCGAGTTCGTCCGGGCCCGATCCTCGACGATCAAGGGCGTGTCGTGGGTCAACACGAAGGCGTGCATTTGTTCACGATCGGCCAGCGCAAAGGCATCGGTGTGGCGCTGGGACGTCCGGTGTTTGTCGTGGGCATCGATCCGGACGATGCGTCGGTGAAGCTGGGTGACGAACAAGCGTTGCTTTCGAAGGGCGCGTTGCTGCGTGACGGGGCCTGGAGCGACGACGTGGTTTTTCCTTTGGAAGCGGACGTTCGCGTACGGGCTCGACATGACGGTCAGCGCGCCACGATCGAGCGGGTGGCGGATCCCGTGACGGGCAACGAGACGTACCTGGTTCGTTTTCACGAACCGGTCAAAGCTGTTTCGCCCGGACAAATCGCCGTGGCGTACGATGGCGAGCGGGTCTTTGGCGGCGCGTTGATCACCTCCGCGCTTTCCGACGTTGCGAGTGGGGTCGCATGAAAAAGCTGCTTTGGGCCGCGCTGTTTGTCCTGCCTCTGAGCCTGGGTTGTTCGTTGGGGCAGGGCGAAGGTGACGTGAAGAGTGACGCGCTTTTCGTGCAGGACTGTTGGTACGGCGCGTACGACTTGCAGCCGGACTTTTTTGCGGCTGTTCCATACCGGGAAACCGTCAATGTTCGCGTGCAGCGCGGCACGGATATTCAAGAGGTTTCCGATGGTCTCGCGGTGCTCGTGCAAGACGTGGGGTGGGTACGGGACGAACTCTTGGATCAACCGCTCGAGGTGACGTTGTCTCCGGGTGTGCTTCCGCCGGGCGCGACGTTTCCTCCGCCGCCGCCCGAGGGACAGCCGGCGATCAACATGGCGCTCTACTTGCAGCGCTCGTGTCACAACCAAAATTCGGAGCTCTACGCCGTAGGTGGAACGGTGACGTTTCACTCGTTGTTCAGCGGTGATCCCAATGAAGAAGAGGGCGCGGACAAGTTCACGAATGCCGAGTTTTCGGTGTGGATGGGGGATCCGCGAGATGCGCCGGTGGGCAAAGCGGCGAACGAAATTCCGGCCGATCGTCAATCGCTCGTGACGGGCTTTTTCCGTTTTTATTTCGAGCGGGGCCAGCCCGGGCAGCCATTCCCCTGAACGTCGGGTGAGGATCGTCGGCCTGCATGCTTCTTCCCTGAACAGGAGAGCATCGGAGCTTTTTTCGAGCGGAATGGAAAAAGGAAGCGATTCCGCGTTAACATCCAACCCGCATCATGGTGCAACCTCCGCCTCGACCTGCGGCTGCCCGATCGGGCGGACCGGCTGCTGCGACAACGAACAGCTCTTCTTCGTCGTCCGCGTCGGGTCCGCGCCCGAAGGAACCCGAAAAGGAACTACCGAAAACGTTTTTCCTCGGTCGATACCGCGTGGTCGACGAGATCGGCGTGGGCGGCATGGCCAGCGTGCATCTCGCACGTATGGACGGCCCCGGTGGATTCCAAAAATGGGTCGCGATCAAGCGCATTCATCCGCACCTCGTCGAGGACGATCAGTTTGTCGACATGTTCCTGGACGAAGCTCGCATCGCTGCGGGCATCAACCACGCGAACGTCGCGCAAGTCTTTGATCTCGGCAAAGACGACAACACGTACTGGATCGCGATGGAGTACCTCCACGGCGAACCTCTGCGCGAAGTCATGCGTCAAGCGGAAGAGCGGCGGATGGGGATCACGCCCGAGCTTGCGGCGCGTATTTGTGCCGATGCGGCGGAAGGTTTGCACGCGGCGCACGAGTTGCGCGGGAAAAACGGTCAGCTCCTCGGCCTCGTTCATCGCGACGTGACCCCGCACAACCTGTTTGTCACGTACGATGGTTACACGAAAGTCGTCGACTTCGGCATCGCCAAAGTGGCCGATCGTTTGGCTTCGACTCGAGCTGGAACGCTCAAGGGCAAACTTGCGTACATGTCGCCCGAGCAGGTTCGAGGTGCGGATGTCGATCGCACGACGGACGTGTTTGCCCTGGGCGTCGTCTTGTGGGAGCTCACGACAAACCAGCGTCTTTTCCGCATGGATACGGACCTCGACACACTCGAGAAGGTCCAAGCCTGCATCGTTCCGCCTCCGTCGACGATTGTCCGGGGTTACCCACCGGGCCTCGAGCAAGTCGTTCTGAAGGCGCTTTCGAAGAACAAGAAAGATCGTTACGCGACGGCGCGTGAATTTTCCCGAGCGCTTCAAGGTTTCTTGATGCAGCGCGGAGCGTTTGTCGGACCGGAAGAGGTCGCGCAGTTTGTCCGGAGCGTATTCAACGAACGAATCGCCAAACGCGATGCGCATTTGTCGTGGGCCGCGGAGGTCACGTCGAACATCGACATCGACAAACTTCGTGCGCAACAAGGCGATGTTCTCGAAGCAGTCGACGAAGACGACAAGAAGAAGAACGCGTCGGTATCGAAATCGGCGGTGCAACCTGTGGCGAAGGGACCGTCGGGTCTTCCGGCGCCAAACGAACGTTCGTCGGTGTCGGGTTTGATGGCGGCCGATTCGTTGATGGACGACGACGAGGACATTCCGACGACCGTCGCGACGCGTGATCACATGGAGAAGGCTGCGGCGGCAGGTGCGATGCGCATGCCCGGGCCTGCGGATCTGCGGACGGGACCGAAGCCTGCGGCCGGAATGCCCGCGTATCCGCCTGCGGGTGGTCGGGACGAACGCACGGCGGCTCTTCCGGGTGGCCTGAGTGCGATGGGCGACGAGGTCGATGATTTGAACTCGACCATCGCGTTGCCTGCGAACGCGAAGATCGCCGATCCGGGACCGCCGAAGAATTTCGGACAACCTCCGAGGCCGAACTCGGGGTTTGGCGGGTACACACCCGCGCAATCGACGCCTCCTCCGGGGCCGGGTTTCAACGGACAACCCGTCGCTGCCGTGTCGCAACCTGGGTACGGTTATGGCCAGCAGCCGACGCCGAGTTATCCGCCGCCGCAGCAACAAGGCGCGGCAACGGCTGCATTTCCCAGCGTTCCGCCTTCGGGACCGACGCCGCATCAACAGCAGCAGATGGCCCAGGCCATGTACGGTCGGGGCAATCAGTCGCAGATTGAAACGGCGATGTCGTTGCCGCGTCCCGATCCAGCGCAGCTCTGGATGGCGCAACAACAAGCCGGCGCGCATCAGCAGAAGAAAAACTCGGGCGTGTTGATCCTCGTGATCGCGCTCGTAGCGCTCAGCATCATCGGCATCGGCGTGCTCGTGTTCTTCAAGCTGAAAGCACAACAAGCGCCGACGAAGACGCCTGAAGCGATTGTCGCGCCAAGCGCCACGCTTCCCGCAACAACGCCGCCTCCGCCCGCGCCTGCACCGGCTCCTGCGCCCGCGCCCGCGCCCACACCGGAAGCGACTGCATCCGCCGCACCGCCGGAGCAGCCGCAAGCGAACAACACGCCGCCTCCGGCGAATCCTCCTGCCGGAACGACGAAGACGGCGACGACGGCAACGGCAACGCCGACGGCCACGACAACCGCGACTGCGGCAGCCGGCGGTGGCGATCCAGGCTTCTTGACGATCGTTTGCAACCCGTTCTGCGACGACGTTCTCGACAATGGCCGATCGCTCGGTCCGTCGCCGATCGTTCACTTGTCGGTCAAACCCGGATCGCATCGCATCACGCTCAAGAAAGGCACGATGAACAAGACGATCTCGGTCATCGTCGTGTCCGGTCAAGTCACCGCGCAACGCGTGTCGATGAAGTGAACGTCGGTTCGTCTCAGCAAACTGTTTTGCGAGTAAAACCTCGCCGCGGACGGATGCACACGCGTCCGCTTTGTTCTACGTTGCCGATCTCATGAAGCAGCGATCGCGAAACGTTCGCCCATCGGGACGAACAGGCTCCTCGGCGCCCACCGAAGAACACACGTTCGTCGTTGATACGTTGGCCGCGGGCGGCGCCGGCGTGGGCAGCCTCGAAGATGGGTTGCGGGTGTTCGTCCCGGCAACCGTGCCGGGCGATCGCGTCGTTGCCGCGGTTCAACGAGACGCACGGCCTGCACGAGGTAAGCTCGTTCGTATCGTCGAACCCAGTCCCGATCGCCGTGACGCTCCGTGCCCGCATGTCGAACGTTGCGGTGGATGCGACTTCATGCACATCACGGAGACCGCGCAACAAAAGGCTCACGCGGACATCGTTCGCAACGCCGTGGAGCACGCGACGGGTTCGTCGTGCCCAACCATCCGCGTGCACGCGGCGCAGGCACCCCTGCACTACCGCACGCGCGCCCGATTGTTTGTCCGAACGGAACGAAGCGGAGTTCGTGTCGGGTATCGAGGTTCGGCATCCAATCTCATCGTCGATGTCGACACGTGCGCGGTGTTGCATCCATCCATTGCGCCGGCGCTCGAAGATCTGCGGCTCGTGTTTGCGGGATCCAAAGGTGAAGGCGACGTACAGATCGCGCGTGGAGCTGCGGGGCGTTTGTGCGTGGATGCCGTTTGGCATGGCGAACTGCCTCCAACCGTGTGGGCGGCGATCGATCAACGCATCCAACGTGCAGCGTGGGCCGGTGCGCGGGTGCGCGTCGATGGCGCCAAGGTGCCGGCCACCTTTGGCGATCCTCGTCCGGTGCTCGAAGGTGCCGATGGCGAGCCGCTCGTGATCGCAGCCGGATCGTTTGCTCAAGCGTCCGACGAAGGTGCCAACCTCTTGGCGCGTCGGGTTCTCGCTTTGTCGCACAAGGATCCCGACGTGGCGTCGAACGACGCGTCCCTCGGCACGGTCGTCGAGCTCTTTTCAGGGAGCGGCACGTTCTCCGTTCTTCTGGCGAAATCGGCGACCGCGTTTTTCTCGGTCGAATCCCACGACGAAGCGGCCCGAGCGGCCCGGCAAAACCTTGCCGCCCGTGGTTTGTCCGGAAAAGTCACCGTTGCGGATGCCGATGCGTTCGTCCTTCCGGCGCACGTCGACGTGGTCGTTCTCGACCCACCTCGATCCGGTGCTGCCGGAGCTGCTGCGGCGATCGTTGCGGCTCGAGCTTCGCGCGTGGTGTACGTCGCGTGCGACCCCGCCACGCTTTCTCGCGATCTCGCAACATTCGTTCGGGCCGGGTTTGCCCTTACGCACATCGAGACGTTCGAGTTGTTTCCACAGACGAGCCACGTCGAAACGGTCGTTCGACTCGTCCGCTCGCGCGCACGCCGCGACTGACTGCGCTATTCTCGCCGCGCATGATCCACATCGTCGACGATCGTCTGCGCGAAGAGGCGCGTCGGTTTCGCCTGGTGTTCACCTGTGGCGAATGCGCGCAATACGATCCGGACCACGATCGCTGCTCGCTCGAATATCCGCACACGATGCACCAGGCAGCGGATCTGGATCACGCGTCCGACGTCACCTTCTGCAAGGCGTTCGAACTACGTTGAGCTCAAAACGAAGTTTGTCCGAAGGAGATTTGTCGGGACGCGATGGTCGTTCCCATCCGCCGTCGTTGCGGCGCCTCGTCGAACGCGCCGTGCGGGATGACAAACTGTTTGTCCGGGGCGAACTCGTCCTCGTCGCTTGTTCCGGAGGTCCGGATTCGACGGCTCTTTTGCATGTGCTCGCGCTGTTACGACGCACGTTGGGGCATACCGTCGTGGCGCATGGCGTGGATCACGGCCTCCGTCCCGAAGCTCCTCGTGAACTTGATCTCGTGGCGCGGCTTTGCCAAAAACTCGGCATTTCGTTTGAGGTCACACGAGTTGACGTAGCGCCTGGATCTAACGTGCAAGCGCGGGCTCGTGAGGCGCGGCATCGAGCTCTTCAAGAGGCGGCGATTCGGGCCGGAGCTGCGGTCGTGGCGACGGGCCACTCGGCGGATGATCGTGCCGAGACTGTTCTTTTGCGTCTTTTGCGTGGGGCCGGTCCCAAAGGACTTGCCGTCTTGACGTCTCGAGCGCCGGCGCCAGTGACGCTGCAAGGCTCGGATCCACCGCGAGATCTCATCCGGCCGATGCTTCGTGCGCGTCGTGAAGATGTGCTCGCGCATCTGCATCGACACGAATTGGAAAGCGCGGACGACCCGTCGAATGTGGATCCGCGGTATTTGCGGGTGAGAATTCGTCGCGAGCTGGTTCCGCTGCTCGAAGACCTTTCGCCGAGCATCGTGGATCACCTATGCGCGCTTGCGGACATGTTGGCCGAGGTCTGTCCGGACGAAAGCGTGCTCGAGGGCCTGGGTCGAGCTCAGCGGGACATGATCGAGCGAGCGCGAAGATCAGGTGAACGAATTGTTAAGATTCGTAAGAAGGGGGGGCGAGATGTGGCGGTCACCTTTGCAAAAGGAAACATCGTCCTTACCGAGAGAAACTGAATCTGGTCGGAGCGGCGAGCGCACGCAACGTTTCAACGCTTTGCATCGATCCGTGGGCTTTCGTCGACGGGCATGACGATGCGTGGCATGCTGGTCTCGATAAGCGTTACATTCGGACGCAATCTATTCGTTCCCACCGAGGGGCGAGTTCCCGAGGGTATTCGTGAAGCAATCGCACAAGACGCTGCTGCTTTGGGTTCTGTTGATCATGATGTTCGTCGTGATCTGGGGCGTATTTTTCCCGGAACGCACGCCGGCTACACAGGTCGCATTCAGCGACTTCATGGCCAAAGTTCACGCCGATCGTGAAAAACAGCCGTATGTCGAATCTGTCACCATCAAAGAGCGCGAATACGCCTACGTGGAGAAAGACCCGATCAGTAAAAAGACCGAGCGCAAGGTCACGACGGGTCCCGCGCCTGCTGATGGAATCACCAAAGATCTCTACGATCACAACGTCATCGTGAAATTCGAGAAGGAGGATTCGTCGCCGTTTTGGTCCGGCGCGCTCGTGACGATCCTCCCGATGGTTTTTCTTTTGGTGATGTTTTACCTGTTCATGCGACAGCTCCAAGCGGGCGGCGGAAAAGCGATGAGTTTCGGCAAATCGCGCGCCCGGCTTCTGTCCGAATCGCAGAACAAGATCACCTTTGCCGACGTCGCCGGTATCGACGAAGCCAAAGACGAACTCGAAGAAATCATCGCCTTCCTGAAGGATCCGAAGAAGTTTCAAAAACTCGGCGGACGTATTCCCAAAGGCGTCTTGATGATGGGTCCTCCAGGGACGGGAAAAACCCTCCTCGCCAAGGCCATTGCCGGTGAAGCAGGCGTTCCGTTCTTCTCGATCTCCGGATCGGACTTCGTCGAAATGTTTGTCGGCGTCGGGGCCAGCCGCGTTCGCGACCTCTTCGAACAAGGCAAAAAACACGCGCCCTGCATCATCTTCATCGATGAAATCGACGCCGTCGGTCGGCACCGCGGCGCAGGTCTCGGCGGTGGTCATGACGAACGCGAACAAACGCTCAATCAGTTGCTCGTGGAAATGGACGGCTTCGAATCCAACGAAGGTGTCATCATCATTGCCGCGACAAACCGACCCGATGTCCTCGATCCCGCCATCCTTCGCCCCGGCCGTTTCGATCGCCGCATTACGGTGAATCGTCCCGACGTCCGCGGTCGCGAAGGCATCCTCGACGTGCACACCAAGAAAGTTCCGCTCGGCTCCGACGTCGTCCTCGAAGTCATTGCCCGCGGTACGCCTGGGTTTGTCGGGGCGGACCTCGAGAACTTGGTCAACGAAGCCGCGCTGCTCGCTGCTCGTCAGGACAAAGATTCCGTGTCGATGATCGACTTCGAGATGGCCAAGGACAAAGTCCTCATGGGCTCCGAACGCCGCTCGATGATCATCTCTGAGGAAGAAAAGTGGAATACGGCCGTTCACGAAGCCGGCCACGCCATCATGATGATCGCCAACGAGCATCATGATCCGGTCCACAAGGTCACGATCATCCCGCGCGGACGATCGTTGGGCGTGACGATGCCTTTGCCCCGCGGTGACGTTCTGAGCCGAACCAAAGAGCAATTCGAGGCGCAGATTCAATCGGCTCTCGGTGGTCGAATCGCGGAAGAGATCTTCTTCGGCAAACTCACCACCGGCGCTTCCAACGACATTCGCCAACTGACGCACATCGCGCGAGCGATGGTTTGCGAATACGGCATGAGCCGCCTTGGACCGCTGGCGTATGGCAGCGAAGAAGGCTCGATCTTCTTGGGTCGCGATTACACCCAACGCACCCAGGATTATTCGGAAGAAACGGCTCGACAGATCGATGCGGAAGTTCATCGCATCATCGACGAGCAGTACCAAATCGTGAAAAACACGCTGCTCGAGAAGCGTGATCGTCTCGAAGCGATCGCCAAGGCGTTGCTGCAACGCGAGGCGCTCGACGCGGAAGAACTCAAGGCCGTCTTCGAAGGTCGCGAGCTTCCCGAACGTCAACGCGTCGTCATTCCGACGTACGCCGAGCGAGAGAAGGCCGCGAAGGAGAAGCGTCGTCAAACCAGCATCTTCGGCGCTCCCAAGCCTGCTCCCAGCACCTGAGCGTTCTCCGAAGTAAGTAAAACCGGGCCGGGTCTCGAACCTGCGCCCGGTTTTTCTTTTCGAAACTGCATAACACGCATCCGTGCCCGCAATCCAACGGACCTCGTCCCAATACCGCAGACAAAATGGGGGTTTGGGGAGCGTAGCCCCCCCATCACAAACAAAACTCTTCGCGAAGCGCGCTTGTTAGCGCCCGGAGCGAACGTTCAAATCAAGGCGTGCGGTTGCAACACCCACTACGGCGCTCGCAACGTCGCCTGCACGTACCCGAAGTGCTGCATCCCGAGGCGACCTCGGCCCGAGGCTTCGAGGATGTTCTTGGCGCCTTCGCCCGTGAGGAACAGGCCGTACCCCGCGTCGATCGAGAGCGGTTCCCAGAGGCGCAATCCAATGCCGACGTCGATCTGATGGCCCAGCGTATGCGATTCGTTTGTCGCGGAAGCACCGATGGGCGTGAGTGATGCCGACGTCCACCGTCCCTTGGGATTGGCCAGACCAACGTACCGATACCCGACGCTGACGCTCAGAGGTTCGACCGGACGAACTTTGATGTCACCGCCGGCCAGGATCAGGTTGGACCACGAATAGAGTCCCATGAGGTTGTGACCGGGGCGTTTGTCCGGGGCGATGGGATCGAAACGCGTTTGTACGGCGGCCGGATCGGTGCTGCCGTCGTCTCCCGAGGCATAAGCAGCCTCTGCGCCGAACGTCGCATGCCACGGCAAGGCTGTTTCCCAGGTGGCTCGACCGGCGATGGCGTACGCGCGAAGGTCGCGGTTGACGCCGTAACTCGAGACTTGGCCGAGCTCGTAAGCGCCGTCGACGGCATAATGAACCCCGCGTTTGTCCCCGGACAAGCGTGCGTACAGGACAAACGTGTTGCTGGGCGTCAAGTCGGCGGCTGTCGGAGGTCGAACGATCCGGGCGAGGCCGCCGATTTCCGCTTCGAGCAAAGGCATCGCGTGCCAGACAGTGCGCAAACCATAGAGCTGACTGCCGGTTGTCGCGGGTGAAGGTCCACCCGGCAACGTGTCGCTCGTTCCGCTGGTCGTGCCGGCAAGGCCACCGAGTCCTGCGCTGAGGCTCGTACCGATGAGGGCGCCGAATGCTTCGATGTCGAAACGTTTGATGGTCAATCCCAATCGTGCAGCGTCAAACGCACGAGGTGTTTGCGTCCAGTCGCTATCGCCAAGGAGGCGTCCGTCGCCCCAGACGATGCGTTGTCGCCCGATGCGAAACCACGCGCGGCGGTTTTTGGCGTGGATGTCGAGGTAGCCTTCGTACAGGCCGAATCCGTTGGGGAATTCGTTTTGCGGAACGGCGAAACCGAACGTGTTTGCCCCGGCAATCAAGCGTGCGTCTTGTAAAACCAACGCTCCGGTTACGGCGCCACGATCCACGGCAAGTCCAAGGCGAGCGCGTGACGTTGCGGCCCATTGATTCGGGTACAGCGGCGTCAGGTACGTCGCTCCCTCGAAACGCGGCGGGAGGTTCGACTGGTAGGCATCTTCGAGCACCGCGTTTCGCGTGAAGTACACGCCGCCGATGTCGAACGGAGCCTGACGATATTCACCGCGCAAACGCAGTTCGACCGACGGTCGGAACGTAAAGCCGCCGATCGGAATGGACTCGGGAAGTGGCGTTGCTTGGGCCAGGGCCGTCGAGCTCGCGACGAGCGCCGCCGTGGTGCAGCCGAAAGAAACGAGTGCCTGCGTGATCGATCGCGTCATGCGTGGCTCGGGGAAGCGGTGAGGGAGCGTCGAAAAGAACGCCTGCGGAGCTTATGCGCCGCAACGTCGGGCGACAAGGTTACTCCGGGAAGCGCTAGCCGCACTGCAAGATGCTTCCCCAAAGCTCGTTGTTCGACTTGCCTTTTTGCACGAACACAACCGTTACGTAGTTGCCGACGACGCCCACCATACTTGCGCCGTAGTTGCTCGATGGAGGAGACAACAGGATCGGATCTCCGACGGCGGTGAACGTTGAGGAAAACGTTTGAGCTCGTACGGATTTTGAACTGGACGAACCTTCGGTCCACACCAGGACCCATCGTCCATCGGCCAAGCCGCCGATGGAGGGATGATTCGCATCGCCGCCGGGACCTCCCGCAGGCGCTTCGAACACGGTGGTCGTAGCGGGAATTTTTCCGATCGGCGCGTGTCCGATACGCAGCTTTGACGGGCTTTGTTCTCCGGCTTGATCGCCGAACACGATCGCGACTTCGCGTCCGTTGGATCCGACCATCGCTTCACCGGCAGATCCGCCGGAGCCCGCGACGTTGACCAGGTTGGTGACGGGTTTGCGATCCGGTCCGATGAGGGCCGCGTAGACCTTTTTTTGTCGTGACGAACCCGCGCGCAAGGCCGCGACAAAGCCGCGATCGCCGAGCCGCGAAACGCGAATGTTCCCCGAGAGATCGTCGTTCACGGGCCAAAGTCGATTGGCGACGCCGCTCGGTTGATCCGCCCACGCCAGGTGTTTGTCCGAAATGCCGAGGTAAAACGGTTTGTCGGCATTGACCACCGCGAGCGACCTCAAGCTCCCCGGAGGCTCGACCGTGGAGATGAAGAAGGTCTTGCCCATCGGCGAGACACGCGCGATCTCGGACTTGGCCTTGTCGACGAACTCTTCCTCCACTTGCCCAGACGCGGGAGTGACTTCGAACCCCACGGCTTCGTCGTCGCTCTTGGCATAACCGACGGCGACTTTTCCCGAAGCTTGAACCAGCAATTCGAAGGGTACGTCTTTTGAAACCACGGGTGCCCAACGAACGGGCTGCTTGACGACCCAACAAGGTTTCGGCGGACCGGGGAGTTTTTCCTGGATAGCGCGGGCGATGTTCGCCACGCCCGTACGAGCATCGGAACCATTGTTCGCGGAAGGTTTTACCGAGCAACGTCCGACGAAAAATGCGCCGATCACCATCGTAATGAGCGTCGCGCCGCTCATGAGAATCGCGTTCATCGGCAGTTGCGGCGGGGCTTCCGGCGCAGGAGGTTTTACCGCACGGAGCGCATGCGACGTGGCGGCATGGGGAGTTCCCGCGGGCAAACGCACGAATTGCGGCGCATCACCGTTTGTCGCCGATGGCGGCGGCAATGGCGGGGGCTGCAATTGCAGCAAAAGCCCTTTGGGCATGCGTCCCGGCGGCAGCACCTTGGCCAAGAAATCCGCGGCCAAGCGAATCGTGCGACTCACTTCATGCGGCCGTTTCGCTTGGTCGTCATCCTCGACATCGTGCTGGAAATCGACCGGCAACATCGTCGTTGCCGTCGGTTCACGCACTTTCGGTGGCGCAGGCAAATGGGGCGCGATCAAGCCGAGAGACTCGAGCCGCGCCGTCGTTCCCGCATACGCCGGAATATCCGAGATCCGCTCCAGATCCGCAGATGGCGCCGTCGGTGGCGCTTCATCGGGCTGTTTGACCTGCGAATTGCCGTACGACTCCATCAAGCCCGGAGGGCGATCGAGCGGGCGTGTGTCGTCAGGAGCTTCGACGTCCTGCTCGTTTCGGTTCTGCGTCGACGGCATTCTTCCCGGACGCAGGCTCAACGTGTTTTTCGCGAACTGATACGTCGTCGATTCCGTCGATTCGTCCGTCGGTCGACGTTCGTCATGAGGGCTCGGCGGCGGAGCTGTTCGAACGACACTTCCGCGCGAAGGTTGCGCGATCGGCTGGGCATCACGCGGGCTCGGTACGTCGCGCGCAGCAGTCTCGACGGGCGGTGCAGGCCGAGCGATGGCGGGGCTTTTTTCGGGTGTGTTGGTCGTTTCGTCGTCGTTGATCGACCAGTCTTTGTCGATCGCGGATGTCGATGGGCCTCGCGGTGCGGGTGCCGGATGCAGTGGTTTGGCCGGTGCAGCCGGTGCTCGCACGACACCCACGGGCCGCGGGGCCATGGCAGGTTTGGCGGCGACCTCCGAGGGCAAACGAGGTGCAGCGGGAATTGCCGGGCCGAAGTTCGGTCTGAGCGTCTTGACAAACGCGGGGGGTTTTGCGCCGGCGGTGTTCGGCCGCGGAGGCGCGACGCTGGGGACGCGTTTTTCCTTGGAGGGCTCTTCCTTGGGCGGGTCTTTCCCTTCCCCTGTGATCTCCGAGTAAATCTCGCGTGCGGCGATGCCTTGCAACGTCGCTTTGGTCGGCCCCGGTGCAGGCGGGTTTGTCCCGGCGCCTGCTGGTGAAGCGGCATGGAGGTTCGCGAATTCCGGCACCGAAGACGCCGGCATCCACGCACTCATTCCTTCGCGCCAAACCAGCGTCGATGCCGGCAACACACCCCCGGCGATCGCCGCTCGCAACTCGTCCGCCGCGACCAGGCGCTGCTCGCCCTGCTCGTCAGCCCAACGCCATGAGTCGGACTGGCTCAAGCACGCCCCCTTGGCGCGTCTGCACCGCTCGTTTTTCGGTGCTCTTCCGATTGGTGTCCGACGGGCACGGCAGGTCGAATCGTACCCATCCTTTGGGAGGAAAGGACAATTTTTGTCTTTTCACGCAACTCGCACCCCGCTCGTGACGAAGGATCTTCATGAACACTTCCACACGATCCGGTTTCTCGATCCGTACTGTCGTTCGCGCGTTCGCTTCGGTCTTGTTCGACGCACTCAGCCCTGCCGCTTGTGCGGCATGCGATCAGCCGATCTCGTCGGGACGCGTATTTTGTGCCCCTTGCGCGATGACGATCGAGCGCGATGGGCCTTCATCCGACGGCGCCGTCGCGTTTGCTCGTTTTGGTGGAGCGTTGGCGATTGCGCTCAAGCGATTCAAGTACGAGGAGCGGCCGGACTTGGCTCGCCCCTTGGGGCATTTGTTGCGTCGAGCGGTCGTGGAGGCGGGGATTTGCGCGGATGTCGTCGTTCCCGTTCCGCTTCATCCGCACAGGCTTGCCGAACGAGGATTCAATCAATCGGCGCTTCTGGCCCGATCCGTGGCGGTTCAAATCGACAAACCGTTCGCCCCGCGGGCTCTCGAACGGTGCCGACAAACGGCCCAACAAGCTCGTCTCGGACGGGCGGAACGATTGGAGAATATGGCGGAGGCGTTTCATGTACGAGACAAACGCGCCGTGGAATCGAAGAAAGTGCTGCTCGTGGACGATGTGCTCACGACCGGAGCCACATTATTGGCTTGTCGTGACGCACTGGACCGAGCCGGCGCGGCGGAGGTGATTTCGGTTTGTCTAGCCCGTGCTGGTCAAACGTGAAGCCGGTAATGGTTTTTCTTGGGCGATCTTCGTGGACAACGTCGCTTCGGCTCGGGCCAGCCTTTCCGCGACCTCCGCGGCTGTCGGACGCTTCGTAGGATCGGCATCCACGCAACGTTCCAGCAAAGCCGCGACATCAGGCTCCAACCCTTTGACGCGACGTAGTCCTGTCGGACGCGGCAGAGGTTGTCCCTGCATACCGGCGAAAATGGGCGGAACATTGAAGGCTTTTTTCGCCGTCAAAATCTCATAAGCCATGACGCCGAAACTAAAAACATCCGAATGCGCCTTCCATTGCTTCGATCCTTGAGCCAACTCGGGGCCCATGTACGTCGGAGTTCCGACCAATATCCCCGTTCGCGTGACTTCTTGCACGGGCGGCGGCGGGACACTGCGTCGAGAGGGTGGAGGTGCATCCGGATCGCGAAATGGCGACGGCATACCCGGCGAACTCTTGCGCGAAGGCGGCGGCATATCCGAAATATCCACGGCCGGAATCGTGGCAATCGAAGGATTCGGCCGCTTGGAAGGCGGCGAAGATTCGTTGAAATCGAGCGACGTGAGCGTCGATATCGTGGAACCGGCTCGTCGGGCCGCAGGCGGCAAATCACTCAAATCGAG
>CAYSYX010000001.1:26920-111305 GCA_964435055.1 uncultured Polyangium sp.
TCAAATCGAGGGCGGGCATCGATTGCGTGGTCGTCGCGGAGCGTCGTGAAGGCGGCGGTAAGTCGAAATCTCTCGGACCGCTCTCCAATCCGGTCAACGTGGGCACGGCCCGACGTGTATGCGATGGCAAATCCAAATCGCGACCGCCTGCATCCACGCTCGCGGGAGTCGGCATCGATCGTCGTGAATTCGGCGCCGAATCCGAATCTCTCGCAGATGTTTCGAATCCGGTCCACGTCGTCGTCGAGCGTCGGGAAACGGGAGCTGCGTCGATATCCCGCCCGCGCTCGGACACCGGATTTCCTTCCAATGCTTCGCGGGTCAATGTCGAAATACCGAAATCCACCAATTTGACCGCCGGCGACCCATCGGGTTTTTCAGACACCATGACATTGCCGGGTTTCAAATCGCGATGAATGACCCCTTGCGCATGCACGGCCGCGAGACCTTGCGCCATTTGTCGCAAAACCGATAATGCCCACGGAACGTTGCGAAATCGAGCCTTGTGGCGCTGCAATGGTTCGCCCTCGCATAACTCCATCACCAAATAGAGCAAGCCGTCGGGCGTCACGTCCACGTCCGCAATGGAGGCAAGGTTTGGATGGTCCATACGCGCCAATATTTGCGCTTCGCGGACCATACGCGTCATCGCCACCTTATCGCGACGACTCGTCAGCACTTTCATGGCAAAATGCCGACCGTCACGAATACGCTCGACATCGTACACGACCCCCATGGCGCCTTGGCCGAGGTCCCCGGAAACTCGATATCGATCCGCAATCACCGTTCCCGGCTCGAACGTAGGCCCATCTTCACCGACGAGCTCGTCGTCGTCGTCCATTTCATCGTCACGCAGAGATGAAAGCAAACTGGTCGTGTGTTGCTGAATTTTGCGTCGAAGTTCTTCGTTCAAAACTTCGACTTCCGCCTTTTTCGATTCGATCGTATGAATCTTGGCTTGCACGTCGCGCCGCATCGTATCGAGCGCCCGGGCCAAATCCGCAAATTGCCCATGCCCTTCGACCACGATGGGCGTTTCGATATCGCCCGCCGCCAATCGAGCCGCCGCTTCGAGCAAAGCCGTTTGTTTGCCGATCAGCTTCTTTTGTACCGCACTGTCGAGCTCGGCCCGAATGGCCCGCGTCGTCACGATCGTAATCGACAGTTTTTCGCCCAAAATGTGCAGAATGGACCGATCACTCTCCTGCAAGCCGCGCGGCGAACCATTTCCTTCGAGGTACAATACGCCCAAGAGTTCGTCGCGAACGATCAAGGGTTCGGCGATCACCGTATTTTGTGTTCCGGCGACGCGTTTTTGCATGATCGGGGCTCGTTGCGTTCGCACCTCGTCGACAATGTCGGTATGATAAGAAAGTTTGTCCGCGGGTATCTCTTTTTCGCCCGGTTCTCGAGCAGTCACCAATTCCAAATCCGAATTGGGTCCCGGCTTCATCACGAAAAGCAATGCTTTTTGAATCGGCAAAAGCCGCATGATTTCATCAAGCCCCACTCGGGCATGTTGTCCCCGTTCGAGGACCTGCGCCGAAGCGAGACTCAATTCGAGAATTCGCGAATACTTACCCGCTCGCTCCTGCGCCGCCATGATCCGGCGCATCACGATGAGCCCGAGCGCAAGCGTAAACAAAAACACGCCCAAATGGCTCGAGGATGTGTTTGTTCGAGCAATCAAGCCCAGGGCCGCGGCCGCGTCCGGAACGGCCATGCTCGCCGCAACGAGAAAACCAATTCCAAAAATGCGCGCATCCAAGTCGCCGCGCACCATTCCAATGACCGCCCGCACGGCGACGACGGCAACGGTGACCGCCGCCAAAGCCTGAAACAACACCAGGGTCTGCAAAGGCCCGACGAGACCCAAAATCACGGCCAACGTCGCCGCTCCGAAATACACCGCGTGCGTCCAGCGTAAAGCCCGCAAAATCCGAAATCGATCCGCACCGAAGGTGTGATCGACATAAGCTGCAAAAAGAATCGGCACGACATACAAACCGGCCAATTCGACGTGCAACCACGCCACCGGGTTATTGAGCAACAATCCGCGAATCGGAGAAGCCACGGCCAAATACAAACCCAAGGAAAACGTGAGCAGGCCGTACAACAAATGGCCTTTGTTTTCACGATCCCACGAATAAAGGGCCAGGACGATGAGACCGAAAGCCAATAATATGACGCCCATGCCCAGCGCCGGCAGATCGGCGCGTATGCTCGCCAGCGTCAATTCCGACCGGGGACCGAGCAAAGGTTGCCCGTGCGGCCCAATGCCGAGGTGTTCCGAATAAATCCGTAACGCCAACGTTCTGCCCGCGAAGTTCGAACCCAACGGGATGTCGTGCGACTTGTATCCCCAAAAAGTCAGCCCCTTCGGAACCTCGAACTCGGCAAAACGATACACCATCTGCCCATCGAGATACGCCTCGAACCATTGATCCGCACTTTGCAGATGCAGAATCGGATCTCCCGGTGCATTGCCCTCGAGACGTGTACGCAGCCACAAAAAGCGTTCGTGTCCACGTCCTTCGTACGTCGAAAATTGCTTCAGCGGGCGCCATCCCTCGACAAACCCCGACCTCGCCCACTCGTACGCACCCGTTTGTCCAGGCGAATCACCCCAGCGATACTCCCACGATCCTTTGTACTCATACGAATCCGTCGTGAGGCTTGGTTCTTCGGCCTGCGCAGGCACGTTCGACCCAAGCAGCAACAGAGCCGAGCTGCCGGCGACGAACCAACGCGAGAGCATGCCTAGACGCATCCGAAGAGGGATCCGGGATCGAAAAAGTTGGGGGGGCGAGACTAGCAGAGAGCCTCGTGTCCCGAGAAGAGGGTCGTTTGACCGGGCGGATCAAACTTTGGGGAGCCGAGTCATTTCGTCGGGTTTTTGTCGGTTGTGCCGGATGGAGAGCTTACATGTCTCCGGCGACTCGAACCGTGCAAACCGAGGCGTCCTTTGGTCGGCGTCGTCAAGGGAAAAGTCGTCGAGCCGCAGCTGCGTCTCGAACCCAGGATGAGCAACGAGCGTCGCGTCGGCGCTTGTGGTTTTACCCGGCCGCTTTCCATCGTTGCACCAAATCGACGACGGCTTTGTCCCACTCCGAGAATTCGAAGGCGAAACCTTTTTCCAAGAGTCTTCCCGGGATGACGCGACGGCTCTTCAACACGAGCTCGGTATCCGTACGCATGGCCCAGGCGCCGATTTCGAGCATCCATTTCATCGCGGGCAAACCAATGGGCATACCCCACGCTTTGCGCATCGCGCGCATGAAATCGTTGTACGGCAAGGGCCCGGGCGAAGCGATGTTCACCGCTCCGTCGATGTCTTCACGCTCGATCAAAAAGTCGATGGCGCGAATCAAATCGCGATCGTGAATCCAAGATACGTATTGTTTTCCGCCTGCCGCCGCGCCGCTCAATCCAAGACGAACGAGGCGCGACATGACGTCGAATATGCCGTCGCGATCGGGACTCATGATCATCGAAGCTCGAAGCGCGACTTTGCGCGTGTTCGGTGTATTCGCTTCGAACAGCGTTTTTTCCCAATTCTTGGCGATTTCGACGCTATAACCCCAATATGCGGGGACGTCCTTCTCTTCGCCGCCGATGATCCCCGTCACTTCATCGTTTGCCGCGTCAAACCTATGCGCGTAAATCGTCGCCGTGCTCATTTGTAGCCAGAGTTTGGGCGGTTTTGCGGCTTTTTGGATCGCCTCGCCGACGACGCGCGTCGAATCGACGCGGGAATCCATCATTTGTTTGAGGTTTTCCGGCGTATAGCGACAATTGACGGTTCGTCCGGCCAAGTTGACGACGATGTCCGCTCCGTCGAATTCGCCGGCCCACGGGCCGAGCGATTTTCCATCCCACGAGACGGTGCGTCCCGATGGAACGGCGGCTCCTCGGCACAATACGACGACGTCATGACCCTGGGTTATGAAATGCCGTGCGAGCACCTGGCCGACTTGGCCGCTGCCACCGGGGAGAATGATTTTCATGGGGAGGAAGATAGGGAAAGAATCGACGTGCGGCCAGAGTGAATCCGGCCGACGAGTTTTTCAACCCATGAAGAAAGCGTTCAGCTTGTTGCCGTCGAGGTCGCGGAAATAACCGGCATAAAACGTCGGGCCGCGATTTCCGGGAGCGCCTTCGTCTTTGCCGCCCATTTCGAGCGCCAATTTGTGGATTTCGTCGACCTTCTCGCGCGAATTCACGGCCAAGGCAATCATGACGCCATTGCCCACCGTTGCCGGCTGACCATCGAACGGAATCGCGATCGCGAAGCCGGGTTGGCCGAACGACGTACCCCACAAGATGAAGCGGTCCATTTCCATCAAACGCTTCGCACCCAAGGCACCAAGGAGCTTGTCATAAAACGCAGCGGCCTTGTCTTTGTCGTTCGTTCCAACGGTCGTGTAGCCAATCATCGTCGTTTCTCCTGCAACATAGACCTCGAACGGCTTGCCCGGGTCTTTCGGTGGGCGCACCTTACTCGGTTCGTTCCCGACGGTCCAGCTCGTTTTTCGACCTGCGCGAGCCTACTTGGCAATCTCGACGCGAATCGAATCTTGGCAGGGAATCGCCACCGGCTGTCCCCCCGATAACCACTCCGGATAAGGACCGTCCGCTGTTTTCGCAATGCGCACGAAATACTTGCCGCAACGATTTTGCAGCCGCGTATTGGTTTGTCCAAGCTTACGACCGCTCACGTACACCGTGGCCTCGTCCGGATACACGACCGTGAGATAACCTTGACCATAAGGCAATGGCGGAGCAGGCGTTTCTGTCGCAGCGGACTTGTTCGGCGCCGGCAAAGCGGCGGATGGCGCATTTGTCAAAAGCGCAACCGGCGCTGTGGGTGCCGTGCTTGTCGCTATGCGTGGCGATGATCCGGACAGCGACGCCGACGGAGCCGTTGAAGTCGTCGGCGTTGGTTTGTCGGAAAATGCCAATACGACGAGCGCGACACCGATCGCGACGATACCAAATACGACGGCCAGCACGACGACCGACGGACGTTTGTGTTCCAATGTCGGCGGCACGGGCGGCGGCGCAAATCCTCGCTTCAGTTTGGGAGGTTCGGGCGTATTCGGTCGCGGGCCGAATCGTACGGGTTTTGCCGTGGGCGGTGGTCCGAGCGGCGGAGGTGCCGGCCCGACGCCCGGGTTTGGCGGAGCATCCGGGACGGGGGGCGGCAGAGGCATCAGTTCGGTGACGTCGGATTCGAGCCGTCGGCGTGATTTGGGAGCGGCATCGGGGTTTTTCTTGGATTGCGTTTGTCCGAAACCCGCCGCTTCGAGTTCACTCGGCGAACGACTCGTTGCTTCATCGAAAAGTTTATCGAATGCATCTTCGTCGGGAACCGAAGCCATCCATTCCGTGCGTGGCTTGCGCGCCTTGGCATCCATTTCGAGCGGCGTGGCAACGGCCAATTTCGGCACGCCCGATCGGGGCGCTCGTTCCGATGAGACCCCCGGCTGCGACGTCGGCGCATTCTCCATTTGCGGCAATCGCGGCGCCTTGGGAATTCCACCGTCTTGTTTGGGCACTTTGTCCGCGAGCGCCTTCAGCAACGGATATACGGATTTCGGCTGGACATCCTCGAATAAAATCGGCGGCAAGGAGCCCGCGGGACGCAGCGATTGCGGCGCGACGGGAGGCGTCGTCGACAGCCGCTCTTTGCTCGATATCGCCGGCTGTGAAGGGCGAATACTCTGCAATGGAATACGCGGACGCGAAGCGGAAGGCAACGATGGCCGAGCTCCGCTGTCTGGGTTTGGCCGAGTATCACGCAATGCATCCAAAACTTCGCAAAGTTCGTCGCGCCCGGCTTCGATGCCCGGCAATAGACCCAGCGCCATTTCCATTTCCCGACAAGATGCCGGCCGTTTCTCCACGAATGGTTCGAGCGCCGCATCAATCGCCGTCGATACGGATTTCAATACATCGGGACGCTTGATCGATAATCGCTCGGGACGAATCCCCTTGTCCGAAGGCAGGAGCCCGGTGAATAACCACCACAAAAACAATCCCAATCCATACACATCGGCTTTGGGCGTAATTGCTTCCCCTCGTAATTGCTCGGGCGCTTTGAATCCCGGGGCGGCATTTTTCGGCACCATGACGGTGTCCGGACTTCGCCCCAATATTTTGCCCAGCCCGAATCCCGAAAGACGAACCTGACCGTCCCAACCCAAAAGCACGTGCTCCGGATGCAATCCGCGATGCACGATCGGCATGGGTTTTCCATTTTCGTCGCGCGCATTGTGTGCATGCACGAGGGCCGCGGCGATCTCACGCCCGATGTATCCTTTCGCCGCGTCCGACAAAGATTTCTTGTTTTGTTCGAGGTACGAGACGAGCCGTTCGAGCGTCGTGCCTTCGATATGTTCGAGCACGAGGACCAATTGTTTTTCGTGCTCGAAGAAGTCAATCATTCGCTGAATCGCCTGATGATTCAGCGTGGAACAAATGGCGGCTTCTCGCGCGAGCTCTTCGACAAACCGCGCGTCACCTTCGGCGGTATTGGCGACGAGCTTGAGCGTGTAGAGCCGCGCGAAGCCCATCGGGCCATCCTTGCGCGCCACATACACGCGTGCCGAACCGACTCCATGCGCACGACGCACGATCTTGTACGTGCCGATGCGATCAGGGACGGGCTCGGTCGGAAACATGGCGTGATGATACAGAAGAATGTGTTCGAACCCAAATCATCTGCAATGAGCGTCGAACGTGGGGCAAAATTGCGTCGCAGCCGCGTGAAGCAGCTCAACCGGTAACGTCTTGGTCGCCCCGTCCGTCACACAGCGAATGCACAACGTATGCGATGCGCCGTAATCCCGGAGCAACCGTCAAGTGGAAAGGCCGTCGGCAACGGTCATGGTAATGACGCAAATGGCTCCGCAGATCCTTGCGATGTATTTTGCATATACGCAGACGATTCCGCAGATGCTTGCGACGGGTTCTGCCGATGCGCGGGAGGCATTGCAGACGCTTGCGGTTGGGTCTGCGCGAATGCGGAGGGGCTTGCGGGAGGTTGCGGGAGGAATTGCGTATTGGCGCGGCGAATTGTGCGGGGACAGGTCACTCGTCGGGCTGCGGCAGGCGAACTTCGCTGACCGTGGGCCGGCGAATGTTTCCTGCGAATTCAATCGCTCCTGCCTCGGCAAGTCCGATCAATCGGCGGAGGTAGACGCAAACGAACGCACTCGTTAGATCATGATCATCGGCTTCAATTGCGCTGGCAACCACTCGGCTCACCTTGTACCATCGCGGACGAATCCCTTTCATCAGGGTCTCATCCGCTTTGGCCAGAGCCTCGGGACCCAGTATCTCCATGAGCGCTGTTTCGTCTTCCTCAGGCTCATCCGGCAATTGCCATTCTTCGGTTTCTGGGGCTTCGATGGGCCCCTGATATCGCCCGTCGTTGTTGGGCGTGACGGCGTCGGCGCATAACGCAAGAAGCTCATCCTTTGAACGAGCTTTCATGGTCCAAATGATGGTACTCTCTTGGACTTGTCGCAAGTTTCTCAGCGCTTCTGCTTTGCGACCCAATTGATAATTGGTTTCCGCAAGGCGGAAATGAATTGCCTGCTGATCGTACTCGATATTCAACTCGTCACACAGGTCGAGTCCCTTCTGGAAGTCTGCAATGGCGCCTTCGTAGTCAGCTGCTCGAAGCGCATACCAGCCGCGCGTGAAGTACGATTCCGGCAATCGAGGCGCGAGTGCAATCATTCGAGTCATCGCCGCAATTGCATCAGGGAAATGGTTTTCCTCCGCGTAGGCGTACGCCAAGGCATCCCATGCATTCGGCTCAAGAGGATATTGCTCGGTTAATGCGAGCAATTCCCCTCTGGCCTTCGGATCATCGAGTCGAACACGTACTTTGATCTTTCGGATCAAATGTTCCAAATCCTCACGCATCAGTACCTCCGTCCCGGCCGGCCTGGGCTAACCCAATTACGCGGCTTGCCACCGCATTCCTCACTGACGATATTGAAAATGCACTCATCCATGGTTCTGCTGGGCCCAACCACCTCCAGATGAGGATTCGGCTGCGCCAGCCACTTCTCGCAGTTCTCCGCTGCCCACTTTTTCTCCTCGTCGCATTCTTCTTTGCTTGGTTTTCGAGGCTTTGGCATTGCCATCGCCGCAACCACGACAATCGCCACGGCCACGACAATGGTAATACCCCCGGGCGCGCTGATGACAATGGGCGCCAAACGAATCGCTTGCGGCAACAAAGCCGTCGTTCCCAGCAATGCCCGCGACGAAGATGCTACGCTTTGCGGCTCCGGCGGCGACGTCAACGAATCGTCCGGCCGCAAATAATCGCGAATCGCCAACGTTTTCAATGCATCCGTCATGCATGCTTCGAGGTCCGCGTCATCCAGTCGATCGCCCTTGGCCTTGATTTCATCAATCTCACCTCGAGCGGTCGTTTGAACGTCAAACGCGACCTCGTACGAATGTTTCGCCAAATGCGCCGCATGTTCCTTCGCACAGGCTTGAAGTCTTGATTTTATGGTTTCAGGTAGCGCCTGCTCGACGACCGTCGGTGTTTCCGAAGGTTGCGGCGGCACCTCGGCATAGTCGTCCACAGCTGCGCATGCCGACGGCGTCAAACCAGCAGGAGCACGGTCGCCCATGCGCGAGGTCTCCAGCGAAGATGGTTCGTTGGTTTTGACATGCGCGACAGGGTACGCGCGTACCCAGCCGGAGCCAAGAAAGTGGAATGTCATGCGTAGACCGTCGCAATCGCGCGTGTTTTTGCATTTTGCCGGCAACCAAATCGGAGGCTGATAACGCAATATCGACGGCTTCGTGCGATTTCACCGCCCACCCATCGCTCACCCGCCATCGTAAATGTTCGTGTATCGCAAACCCGATCCGCGTAGTATCGACGCGCATGACCGACCACGACGACCGACGCGGTTCGAGCGGCATTGAAGCAAATGGTTCCGACGAACGAGTCACCAAGCGCCTGGACCTCGACGCGCCGACGAAATTGATCGCGCCTCCGGCTCCGAAGGTCGAAGAACAGCCTACGCTTCCCGAGCCCGCACCGAATGCGCCTGCGCGACAACCACAAGCGGGTGATCGTCTGGCAAATCGTTATGTAATCGTGCGGCGTTTGGGTTCGGGAGGCATGGGCGATGTGTATCTCGCCCGCGACGAGCTCGGTGATCGGCAGGTCGCTTTGAAATTGCTGCGGCGCCATGTAGCGAGCAATCTCGTCATCGTCAATCGATTTCGTCGCGAAGCTCGCATAACCGCGCAGCTCTCGAGTCCCAATGCCGTCAAGGTTTACGATTTCGGGCAAACCGACGACGGATCATTGTATTTGACCATGGAGTATCTCGAAGGTGAAACCCTCGGCGAAATGTTGAGCCGCGAGGAACACCTTGCGCCGACGCGGGTCATCGAGATCGTCCTCGAATTGCTGAGTGTTTTGGGGGAGGCGCATGGTTATGGAATCATTCATCGGGACATCAAACCGGCCAATATTTATTTGGCCAAAGGCCCGGCGGCCGACTCGCCCATTGTAAAGTTATTGGATTTCGGTATTGCCAAGTTACGCGCCACGGATGCAACGGAATTGACTTCATCGGGCGACGTCTGGGGAACGCCGCGGTACATGAGCCCCGAGCAAGCGCGCGGAAAAGTGATCGATCCGCGAAGCGATTTGTATTCGTTGGGAGTGCTCATGTACCGAGCGCTCACGGGGGTATTTCCGCATGACGCGACGAACGCCGCGGAGCTTGCATTTGCATTGCTCAATGATGTGACCGTACCTCCCGACAAACGACGACCCGAGTTGGGCATTCCGCCGGAATTGGGAAAAGTCGTCATGCGGGCGCTCGCGAAAGACGCCGAGTTGCGATATCCGTCCGCCACCGCGATGGCCGCGGACTTGCGCGCCGTGGCCGTTCCCCAAGAAGGCCGACAAGAAAAACCACAGGATCGAGTGCGCTGGTTCGTGCGCTCGATGGCGTTCATTCCCATCATTCTCACGTTCCTCAGTATGCTCGAAGTGCCGCTGGTTTTGCGCAGTCCCTTTCCGGGATTCGCCGTGGAATCGGGGCTTTTGGTTTCCGCCATCATGGATTCGACGTGGCCCGCGGCCGCAGCGGATGTTCAACCGTACGATATCCTTCGGGAAGTCAATGGAGTGCCGGTTCGAAGCGGAGACGAACTTCGGGCGCGACTTTCATCCTTCGAGGCGGGAACTCCGGTCGAATATACGTTGGAGCGAGACGAACGTTCGTATCGAGTTCGGATTCCGCTTTCGCGAATGACGCCGTTTGTCTTGTTCAAGCAATACGGTTCGGGCCTGCTCTCCGGTTTATTCTTTTGCCTTGTTGGAGCGGTGGTGGCGTGGCGTCGACCGTTTTCCCGCGATACCCATGCGTTGCTGGTGTTCACGGGAGCCATGGGGACGCTGTTGTCATCGAATTTGGATCTCGACCAAGGCTATTTGTTTCCCTTCGTTTGGCGTTTGGCCATGAGCACGGTGGGGGCGGCCATGGCGCATTTGGGCCTGACGTACCCGGTTCGTTGGTTGCCATTACACAAAAAACCCGGGCGGCTCATTGCGCTTTATGTTCCCGCATTGGCTCTCTTCGGGGTTTGGCAATCGAGCGTCAGGGAGCCGAAAATCGCGTTCTTGGGCATGCGCGTCGCCGCCTTTTATTTCGTCGTGGGAGGGATCGTATTGTTGGGGCGCTTGTTTCATGCACGTTTCCGCGGCGCAACCTTGGCCGTTCGACAATCGGCGCGGGCATTGTTATGGGGGGTCGGCGTTTCGATTGGTCCCAGCATCGGATTGACGGTTCCGCTCATGTTGAGCAGTACCTGGTTCAGCAGTCTAACTTGGTTTTCGATGTCGATGTTGGCGATTTTCCCATCCGTGGTTGCGCATCAAATCGTGCGGGGAGAAATTTTCGACGTCGATTTGGCCATTTCCGCCGTTGCTCGCGCCATTTGCAAGCAGCTCCTGTTTTTCGTGGCATTTACGCTGCCGGCGCTCGGCATTGCGGCGGTCTGCCGATTACTCGAAACGGGCTTGGGGCCGCAATTGATCCTGGGAATATCCGCGGGTCTCGTGGTCGTGACGATTGCTGCGGAATGGCTCGATCGGGTATTGCAACGAATTTTCGATCGCAACAGTGACGCAGCCAGTGCCGCCGCGCTGGATCAATTTGCGGCGGCGACGCAAAATGCGGAATCCAAAATCGACGTCATCGATATTCTTTGCGATACGCTGCAACAAAACTTTTCGCCGAACACCTTGCATATCTTCGAACGCGGCCCGAGCGATCAATACTGGGATATTTTGGCCGATTCCCAAGTGCAAATCAAAACGCGGCTTCCAAAGTCGCTGACCGAAATCGCGCCGTCGGCGATGGAGATCCCGAAATCGGGCGATTCCATCGTAAAAATTCGCGAATCTCTGACGCTGCTTGGACACTGGGATGCCCATGCGTACTTGGTGCTTCCGTTCGTCGGAGCTCAAACGCAAGTCGAATCGACGGCAGCCTTGGATTCCGTGCTCGTCGTCGGTACACGTGCCGATGGTCGGCCATATTCGTCATTTCATGTCACGTTGACGGCGGGGCTCATTCGAATTGCGGTGTTGCGCATTCAAGCCATCGAAGACCGGGTCCTCCAAAAAAAGCAAATACTCGAAGATCGGTGTCTCGGACCGGAAAGAAAGTCCCGTACGACAGCCGATTCGGATATGTTGCTCGACGCTCCTGCCCGTGGTTTGGCCGCGACCCTCGTCGTTCGTTTGTCCGGGCTGGACCTGGCTTCGGAATGTCTCTCCCCGCGGCAATTCAAAAAACTAATGGACGAACTATATGATACCGCAGCAATGATTTCCCTGCACAAAGGCGGAACCTTGCATTCGATACGCGGAGACGAATTGTTGTTCGGTTTTGGAGCCTTGGGGCTCGAGCGGGTTTCCGCGGAACTTGAAGCCATCGCCGCCGCTTTGGATCAAGTGAGGCGGTTGCGTACCATCATTCAAAAACACAAAGCGTCCGGCGTGCGTGTTCGGTGTGGTTTGTCCCGGGGCGTCGTGACCGTGGGCGTATTCGGAGCCTCTTTCCGTCAGGATTGCCTGCTCATCGGCGCGGCAATCGGCGAAGCCACGACCCTCGTTGATCAAGCTCACGATGATGAAGTCGTTGTCGACGAGGATATCGCCAAATTGGTCGAAATCGTCAAAGCTCCCTATTCCATCGAGCAGCGTTCCGGCCCCCTTGGAATGACGCGCGTCATTCGTCACGTCTCGACCTGAGCGCAATCGTACGTCCCGATTCATTCGCTAAGGGCGAACCATTTCTTTCGAGCCCCCGACCCCAATCCGTGCTGAAATGGCCTCGTGCAACGGCCTTTACCCACCGCCCGGACCAAAACGTCGATTCGCGCGAAAACCGCAGGAAATCTCGATAAACTGAATCTGCTGGATCGATTGCTCCATTTACGAGCAAAAACAGGTTTGTCCGTCCTCACGGTGCTCACCTACCACCGTATCGTCGATTTTTCCGCCGTGGGGGAGCTCGATCCCGACGTGCGTGAAGTGGACCTTCGCGGTTTGGCCGAACAAATGGCCGTCGCGCGTTCGGTCGGCACATTCGTGTCGCTCGAAGACGTTCGCGGCTTCATTCAGGGAAAACGAAGACCCGCGAATCCCATCCTGTTGACATTCGACGATGGATATGTCGAATGCCGAACGACCGTATTGCCATTTCTCGAGCAATCGGGAATTCCCGCCACATTCTTCATTCCTACGGCATTTCCGGATTCCGGTCGACTGTTTTGGTGGGACCGCATCTGCCTTTTCTTGCGGCGATGCCGAAAACCGGAAATAACCCTTCAGTATCCCACGACCATGTTTTTCGATTTACGCATGGGGACGGAAAACGCTCGCCGTGCCTTGCTCCATATCGTCAAACGCCACGCTCACCTCGACCTCGATCGCTTCTTCGACGCCCTGGCCGACGCGACGAACGTGCATTTGGATCCCGTCGAAGAACGAAAAATCGCGCGAAATACGATGATGAATTTCCGTGATGTTCGAGCATTGCATGACGCCGGAATGGCGGTTGCTTCGCATTCACACTCGCATCGGGTCCTGGCAACTTTGTCTCCGGATGAAGTGCTGTTCGATTTGCGGAAATCCAGAATGATTCTTCAGGACATTCTGGGCACGGATGTGCGGGTTTTGGGCTACCCTGTGGGACATCCCGTCGACGGTGCCATTCGAAAAGCCGCCGTTTTAGCCGGATTCGATCTGGGTTTTACCAATGCAACAGGTCTGTGCAAGGCCAAAACCTTGGATGTCATGAACATTCCGCGCGTGGCCATCGGCCAGGACGAACCTACGGAAATCTATAAATGGCGCATGCTCCTGGGTTGAACGCAGAGAGCAACCTGCCCACTACGTAGGCGTGATTTTTGCCCCTCACGCACATCGGGTTCTTCCCGGGAAGGCTGGTCGTTCGTGAGGGAACATAAGCGTCTGCAATGGATCGGCGTTGTGTGCGCGACGATTTTATTCGTCGCTTGTCAATCGTCGGCTCCCGTGTCCAAGTCGTCGCCGCCGGCATTACACGCAACGACGACGACGACATGCGAATTGCCGCCATCGACGGTGCTCATCGAGTCGTCCGAAGATGACGAAGCGCAGCGCGCGTGGTGCGAATACTTGGATGCTCTGCATCGCCGGGCAATGACGCCTTCGGCGCCTATGCCGAGTTTCCAAAAGTGCCTGCATGCGCGCACGTATGCGGCCGCGAAAATGCTGCGACAAACAGCTCAATGTTCGCGCCACGCGCTCGATCAGTTCGAGGGAGATCCATTCACCCGTGAATACGCCGCGGCCGTTGCTCGCTGCGGCTCGGATGCGCTCGATGCGTGCGAAGCGGAACGAATGGAGTTGGAACCTTTCTTTTCGATTATTTGCGCCGGTATGACCCGTTGCAGTGAGACGAGCGCCGATGAATGCAGGTTCATGCTCGATCACGCCATGCGTCCGCACTTGTCTCGAGCGGTCGGGGCGTTGAACGATCGCGGACGAGCGGCATTTCAAGCGTGTTTGAAGAACATGACCTGTTCGGAGATCGGGCCGCAAATCGTCGAATGCCTCGATCCCATCATGGCCGGGCTTTTGTGGTTGCCGGAATGAATTTGTCGTTCGTCGATGGGGTTGGGGCGACGGACTCCGTAGGCGATTCAAAGCCCCAAATGTTCAACCCGGGCTCATGATGCGCAGGACAAACCACACGCATCCCAATCCGCAGATCACCCAGCTCGCCCATTGTATGCGTCGTTTGTCCAACCAGGTTCGTTTTCGAGCAATATGGAGCAACGGCAAAACGACGGCCAGCGCCGCCAATTGCCCCGCTTCGACACCCAAATTGAATCCAATCAAGGCGTGCGGCACGTCCGCCTTGGGCACCTGAATTTCTCCCAGCGCTCCGGCAAAACCAAATCCGTGGATCAACCCGAAGGGAAATGTGATTCGCCAGCGCGTATCGGCGTTTTCGACGAATTGATTTTCCACCCCGACGTACGCTACCGACAAAGCAATCAAAGGCTCGACGATTCGCGGACTCGGCGCCCATACGCCAAGAACGGACAAACCGAGCGTAATCGAATGCGCCAGCGTGAATGCGGTAATCACCAGCAAAAGCGGTTTCCAGCGTAAAGGCGGATGCGCCGATGGACGCTTCGAATCGCCTCCGGCAAACCCGGCGAGCACGATTCCCATGAGGAAAACGAGGTGGTCATATCCGAGCAAGATATGCTCGATACCCATCAGGAAAAACCCGCCGAATCGCGGCGAGGTCACTGGTTTTTCCGGAACGAGCGTCGCGGCGGCACGAGAAAGTTCCCATTCGCGTTCGGCGCCGAAAAGCACTTTTTCAACAATGATTGCACCCGATTCAGCGCGAGCCAAATGCCGGTGCCCGTAGGTCATCAGATCCAGCAAATCAAAACGTACGTGAACGGAAGGCGGCGGCACGGGGCAAAGATAAACCATCCGTATCGACAAACCGTCTTCTTCCACGAGGAAAGCGTCATCGACATTTCCCAAACAATCCTCTTTGTCCGTACGAACCACGAGTTTCGTGGTCAATGATTTGCCCAGAGCATTTCGGGCGTTTTGTACTTCGCCCGAAGTGATCGTTCCATCGCCGTCGGCGTCCAGATCGCGGGCCAATCGAAGCGCATCGGTGCGCGCAAAGATGATTTCAGCCGTAAACATGGCTCCGTCGAGGCGATACGTGCCGCGGGACAAACCTGCCTGATGCGCCTGGGCCATTGCGGACGACAACATCGCCCAGAGGAAAACGAGGAATCCAAAAATGCGCGGGCGAGCCTTCATGGATGCGTCTCACCCAGCAGCTTTTTCGCTTCTTCGCCGCCGGTAAAATCAAAATGAGGATTCATCGCGAGGGCCTCCCGCACGAGCTTTTCGCCATTCTTCTTATCCCCCATGGCCAAGCGAATCGCTCCGGCATGATAAAGCAAGAGCGGTTCTTTCGTCCCGTGAGCCAATGCGGCATCGATTTCTTTTCGGGCATTGTCGAAATCTTTCCGCCGATAAGCAACCCAGGCGGCGGCATCGCGCGTGTAAATGTCCTGGCGAACCTTTGCTTCGGCTTCAATGAGCTTCGCTGCTTCTTCAATATCGCGGTTTTTGGCCGCATAAAACTTGGCCAACGTGCGTTTGTCCGTTTGGCGTCCGCAATCCACCAATTCTTTGTACGCTTCATTCGCCCCGGATTCGTTCCCCGCGCGAGTCCGAGCGTCCCCGAGTAACCACGCAGCTTCGCAATATCGACCTCGGCCGTAGGCTTTTTCGGCGAAATCGGCCGCCTGTTTCCCATTGCCTTGGGCCAATGCAACACGCGCTTTTCCGAGCAGCGCCGAAGGTTCGTCCGGGAACGCTTCCAAGGCCTTGTCAAACCCTTTGTCGGCCCCCTCGATGTCTCCCTGATGCCAAAAAATCATCGCGGCTTCCGTCAATACCCAGGCATAAGGTTCCGGATCCCGCGGATCTCGCGCATCGAAGCTTGCCCGATAAATCTTCTTGGCCGCCTCCGCGTCCCCTTGCAACCAACGCAAATGCGCCGCACGCGCATACGACGCCAAATCGGGCTTTAGATCCATCATTCTTTGCGCGGCGGTCAACGCTTCGTCGAATTGCCCCAATTCGAGCGCCGCGTCGCTCTTGATTCCCAGCGCTCCAAGGTCGTCCGCATCCTCCAACAACAAACGACTCGCCGCGTCTTTGGCGTCTGCAAAGGCATGTTGTTCCAGAAAAACCATTGCCTGCAGCTCACGCGCCAGGTGATGTTTGGGATCCCGCTCGAATACGAGGCCCGCACACGCTTCGACATTGAGCCAATATCCCGGATCTTTGGTGCGGCGAGCTTTTCGGGCCCATGCCCGACCCAGCAAAATCCATCCATCCAGCGGATCGGCTTTTTTTTCGACCGCCTGCTGAAGTATTTCGATTTCCCGATCGAGCCCGGACGTTCCCGACGGTTTTTGCAATGCCAATGCCCGCATGCGCTGCTGCGGCGACGACTCCGCCAACGAAGGTCGAACGGACGACTCGAGTCGAGGTGCCGACGTCGATGGTTTGGTTGTTTCGGTATTCGAATCCGGCCGACATCCAATTGCAATCGAGCATCCTGCCATTGTAAACACGCAGAAAATCATTCTCGCCCTGACAAGAAACGTCCGCGTTCGGCGCGAATTCGAAAAAAGTTCTTGCTCGAGGTTCATCATTTCTGCCATTCAATTACCCGTTGTTGTCGTGTGCAGCAACGGATTGGTCAACGAATCCATGCCCCGTCGTTTATATTTGCTGTTCCTTTTTTCTTTGTCGAGCGCATGCAGCCGGTGCGACGCAGAAAAACACGCGCCCACCATTCCAAGTGCCACCGTATCGGTCGCTCCTCAACCCAGCACCGAATCGGCTCCCATTCGTGGCGAAGATGTCGAACCCGTCTATCCCAAAATCCCGGGTCCTCCCGAGCCCCTTGCCGAAAAACTTTGCACGGCGCTGCATGAGGTCCCCGCGAAAAGACGCGCCGATTGTTGTTCGACGTCGCCCGGGTTTACTCTGACAAACGAGTGCGTCCGCATGCTCAGCCATGCGTTGCGCGACAAGTCCGTGCAAATCGAAGCTTCCACGGTCGAGGCATGTGCGGCGGCCATGAATGCCGCGCATGAAGGATGCGACTGGGTTGGCCCGACAAACGTGCCGATTCCCGCTGCTTGTGATGGCATTTTGCGCGGGAGCGTCGTCGAAGGCGGTCGTTGTCGCTCCTCACTGGAATGCGTCGAGGGATACCGTTGCCTCGGTCTTGGACCAACCGACGCCGGGGTTTGTCGCAAGCCGCTTCCTTCGGGATATCCGTGCGACTTGGCGGTGGATCCACTTGCCGCGATCACGCGACACGATTCGTTGGAATTGCAACATCCCGAATGCGTCGGCGTATGCGCCCAGCGGCGGTGTCGCGACGCCGTGGCTTTGCACGGACCCTGCAAGAACCACCTCGAATGCGGACGCGGTCAGGTTTGTCTTGGCGGATCCTGTGAAGCCGGAGGTTTGCCCGGGGAAGGAAAACCCTGTGCGCAAGGCGCTTGCGCCGCCGGCCTGCGTTGTGAAAAAGACACCTGCATAACGCGAAAAAATGCCGGCACCACGTGTACGTCGGACGTCGAGTGTCGTGGAGGTTGTTTACGCGGCGATGGCGGAAAAGAAGGGACGTGCGGACCGAAGTGTTCGTGGCGCTGATTTCCGCGTCGACAAACCCGTTCAAAAACCCAGCCGATCCACAGGACGCTTGGGCGGTGGGGGTGGCGGAGGCGGCGGAGGAGGCGGCGGCGGAGGCGGTGGAGGCGGTGGAGGCGGTGGAGGCGGGGGTTTGGCCGGGCCGGGATTGTACGGATTCGTAGCATCGATGGGGCGCACCGGGGTCACTTCGATTCGTCCGTTGCGCATGGTAAGTTTGATGCTTCCGGCGTCGAGCAACGTCTGAACTTTTCGAATCGTTGCGGCACGATCCTCAGCCGTCACTTGATCGGCGATTCGTCGAGCATCCGGATCCATGGGTTTGGGTCGCTCTTCGTCGCGCCACGTGGAAATCATCGCCGTAATTGTCATGAGCTGTGTCGACATCTCGGACAAACGTTTGTCCCGTTCGTCTTCGCGCAGCGACGATTGCGCAGTGTTGGCGTTTGTCGAAGCCGCCAAGATCCCAAATTGCTGCATGAGAAACGCATGTTCTCGTTCGAGCGCCTGGAGTCGAGCATCTCGCGCGGCTTCACGACGCACAGCTTCGATATCCTGCATCGAACGATCCTGATGACCTTGATCCATACATGCCGAGCTTAAAAAGCTCATCAGAATCAGAGTCAAACCGTATGCCGCGCGTTGCATCTTGCCTCCAGCCGCGCCCATGATATCCCCGAGTCGTGTTTGTCGCCAAGGTGCATGGCTCATGACGGGAGGCATGGCGGGAGGCCACTTCGCCGGGTTTTTCTTGGCACTTCTCGGTCTGGCGGTGTTGACCGTCGTTTCCACGCGACCATCCGTGGTTCGAAAACTCGGCGCGAATCGTGCGCGGGTTATTGCAGTGTCGATCCTCATTTGCATATTGATGGCGATTTTTGGCAACGGCACGCGCGAGATTTTTTTTCGTACCGTCGTCGGTCCCAATGAACAAGTCCTTACACGCGTGACCCAGACGCATGTCGACACCGCATTGCGGGAAGTTTTGCGGCCCGAGTTTGTCCGGTATATGGAGCGCCTCGAAGCGTTGCCTCCGCTCGCCGATGGCGCACGCATCGCCGACGCGCTTTCCGTGCGCGTGGGGACGACCGTGGATTTGCTGGCTGAAGGTCATTCCATAGAGCCACCTCCGAAGCTTGGACAAACGTATGTATTTGTTTCGTATTCGGATCGCGAAAACGCATTGTTGTCCATTTTTCGAGGTGACGCGGGAGTTCGGCGGATGGCTTTGACGGAACGCATCGTCACGCGCGTATTGCCGCAAGCCGCAGCGATCGCCGCCTTGCGCGCGGCCGAAAATGACCGGGAAAAACTGGCGATTCTGAATGAAAATCCGTTTGTCGTGCCGTACGCCGCCGAATGGATCGTCGCGGAATTGGACAAACTCGCCGCAGGAGCGTCACCCGAAGTCGCGCTCGTTCTGGCGCAAAAACGGGCTTACGTGCAGAAGTATGTGGAAAATCCCGCAGCGCGGGACATTCATGCGGAAGGGCGAATCGATCCGCCGTAAAACGGATCGATTCGCAGTTGGTCAGGGTTCGCCTTTGCCTTGACGACTGCCTTCCCACGGCGTGGCGAGATACGGGAACGTGTTCTTGAACGTCGCATCGTTGTTTGCAACGCCGTCCGGAACGGGCGCCGCGAGCTTGCACAAGAGCAAACTCAATTCGACATCCGTCACGTCCTCTTCCGTATTCATTCCTTTATTGACCTTACGACCATTGGGGAATGCCGAAGGAACACCAAGATCCACACGCAGCACGTCACCGATGGAGAGAATGTTGCGCGCCGGATCTTTGAGGTTGATCACGTCGATGATGTCGGTGCGGTTCGTCTTGAGCGCCGCCGGTCCGCCCGGACAACCGGCAAGGGCGCCGCCGGCATTATAGAAGCCTGCAAATTCAGCGTCGCGCACGATCACCGGATTCAGGAAGTACGCGCCGAAATTCGTCAAGTCGTCCTTGGGCTCGGTGCGATTGTATTTGTCTTTGTCTTGAAGACCGATGACGGCCTCGTTGATCAAAGGCAAACCAAGGCGTGACACCTGAATCCAAGGCCCGAAAATGTCGGGTTTGGCATTGCGACGCAAAATGGTCGTCTTGCGCCGACTGGCCGAAGCCCACACGCCAATCGTTTGGTTCGCGCTTGCGCCCATCGTCACGGGCGTACCGCCGTTGGCCGTATTGAGCGGAATTTCGAGCGCGATCGTGTGCACGTTGTACCCTTTGACGTTGTCGAAAGGCGTGCCGCCGAGCACGGTTTCGAGGCCCGCGAGGTCGAAGACGGCCCCGAGGTCCACGGAAAAACCATCGTCACGAGGTCCGGCGAAAACGCGTCCTTCGTTTCCCATCAACGGTCGAATGACGGACGTCGCCGCATCGTCGACGAAGAATTGCTCATAAGTTTTTCCCATCGGAATCTGGTACGCAATGCCGTTTGTCCGGGGACCGATGTTCGCGGGAGCCACGGGAGCACCCTGCACGAGCACCTTGGGATTGGCATTGTTGACCAATTTCGTGACTTTATAGGTTTGGACGGCCCCACCAATTTGGGAGAAAAACTCTTTTCCTCCACCCACCGGTTTGGTCAAATCAGCCGGATCGACTTGCGGGTAAGCCGTCGAGCTGAAGTCGATTTGGTACGTAATCGCATCATCGAGGCTCGTCGCGCCGCGCACGATGTGAATTTCGTACAGCACGTCGTCCGAGAATTTGTGGAAATTCGGGCCGCCGGCAGGTTCTTCGAGGGGAATGTAGTTGGCCAAAATGATGAGGTTCGAACCTTCGACCCAAGCATAAAGGTCCGTATTGTCGGCCGCCGGATCTTCGGCAATCCGAGGTGCTTCGCGGTGGCTCGAAGCCAGCGCCCCCTGCGTCGTAGCCATGATCGAAAGTGCCGCCAAAGCGGTGGTCCAAGCTTTTTTCGTCAACATGTCAAGTAAAACTCCTTTCTCGTCGTTATGGGCGGACGCTCATGGAAGCGTCACTCGGAACACCGTCCCCAGGCCATTACCATTGGTGGTATCCGCCCAGGCAAATGTATTGCCACCGAGTTTGGCGCGGTGTAACCCGGCGGACTCGACGAACGTGTCGATGCCATCGGCGAAATACGACAGCTTGTTCGTCGCCAGGTCGACGATGATCACGGCATCCGTGCGTTTGACCGGGTCAAACCCCGACACATACAACGCCGAATCGTCGTCGCGCAAAGCTACGCCGCACGGAAAACCCGCACGAACACCCGTGGCAATGGTCGTGGCCACGCCGCCTTTGATCGCTACGAGCGAACCCAAACCGTCGGCGTCTTGCACGGTATCGCACGTATAGACAATGCCCTCTTTGCTGACGACAATGCCGCTCGGATCGCGCAATTCGCCGCCCTTGGCAATCTCCACGACCGGACCGCTGTCATCCGCAGGGACCTTGAAAACCCCGGCTTCGCCAGTTGCGTTCGTTCCCGCGAAATAAATCATGTCCACATTGTTCTCAGACATGATTTCAATGCCGCGAGCCCGATATCCATCCGCCTTCGTGACAATGGCGATCGCTCCGCCCGCCGCCGGAATATTGAAGATTCTTCCGGGATTACCCGAAGGATCCTCCGCGCCCGGGTCGGTCACGTAAAGGGTTTTTCCGTCCGTACCCACGGCAATATTGAGCGGTGAAACCAAGGGTGATCCGGTCCAAAGCGCCTTGGATGGAACCGATCCATCCAGCTTGCCCTGGTTGATCACCGCATTGCCGTCAACGTCCAGGCCAACGGCATAAACGTTGTCACCCGTCGTGTCCGGCGTAGCATCGAAAGGAATCATGTCGCTCAATGCGGCTTGTAAGGAAGCTCCACTCGAACTGCCTCCCGATCCCGCACTGCCGCCACCTCCACCACTGCCTCCGCCACCTCCACCGCTCGAACTCGTCGATGTTGATGTCGACGTCGAATTCGATGAAGAGGGCGGCTTGTCACCATCGCAACCGACGGCAATGCTTGCTGCACACAGCAAACTCGTCGCGGCTACGAGGCGCAAATGCCTCCATTCCTTCATTCCTGTCTCCTCACGGCCCCCGCCTTGCCCCCAAACATGGAGTAAGATTACGTCCGAATGCTCAATGCATTATCAATCCAGTCGTAAGAGCAAAGCAAGCGGCCTACCAATTACCCACGATTGGGTACTGTTAGTACGACGCTACGTTGGTCGCGGTTTCGAAAATATTTACATACCGAAAAGTTATTTTGTGCCGGGCGTACTGCGCAATCGATTTCGCTGCGTATCAATCCACGCAAGTGCGGCGACTTCATCGGCAAAGAAATCGACGGCGATATGCGATGTGGTCAATAATCCCAACGCTCGAATGACCATTTGCGCGATCGTGCGCACTCCGAAACTTGCGCCGACAATCGCGACGATACTAGGCATTTTCGTTGTTTTGCGGCGTTCGAGCAAATACCTGCGGGCATCCGGGGCAATAGCTCCACCATGACGAACATCAATCATGGTGAGGCGATAACCGAATTGATCGCCCGTTTCTTCAATATGGTGGTGGACATACATCGCGACATCAAGGGTGTAGTCGCCTTCGAGTCGCAGAGTGATCAAATCGGAATTCTTGACCAAATCGACATTCGGAGGGGGTGATTGCGGAAGCGTCATTGAAAGGCAAGTCTTCCCAACGTTTTCAGACCACGATGCATGTTCTTTCTTCCGTCGTCAACGAATCCGTGGGCACGAGCCACCTTCGCTCGTGAGAACATCAGTCACGTCGACCGCATGCGGCCGAATGATTTCTCATCTCGACGAGCGAGCCTTTCGTGTGTAGGATGCGCGCGACATGTTCGACGTCGCCAAACCCATCTACACCCAAACCCTCAATGAAATCCGCGCGGCCGGCCTCTACAAGAGCGAGCGCGTCATTACGACCCCGCAAGGCGCCGCAATTCGGGCATCAAGCGAACCCGGGGCGGACTCCGAGCGTGAAGTCTTGAACTTCTGCGCCAACAACTACCTTGGTTTGTCCTCGCACCCCATGGTCATTCAAGCCGCGAAAGAAGCGATTGATTCCCACGGATTCGGTTTGTCCAGCGTGCGTTTCATCTGCGGCACCCAAGACCTGCACAAGAAACTCGAAAGCACCATCAGTCGATTTTTCGGCACCGACGACACCATCCTTTATTCCTCGTGCTTCGATGCCAATGGCGGTCTCTTTGAAACGCTTCTCGGCGAAGAAGACGCCATCATTTCGGATGCCCTGAATCATGCGTCGATCATTGACGGGATTCGCTTGTGCAAAGCCGATCGCCATCGTTATCCGAACGGCGATATGGCGGCGCTCGAAGATGCTTTGCGCAAAACCCAAGACAAACGCATTCGAATGATCGCCACCGACGGCGTTTTTTCGATGGATGGGTACCTCGCCAAACTCGACGTCATCTGCGATTTGGCGGAGAAATACAACGCGCTCGTCATGGTGGACGATTCTCATGCGACGGGTTTCATCGGAAAAACAGGTCGCGGAACACCCGAAGAATGCGGCGTCTTGCATCGCATCGACGTGATGACGTCGACGCTCGGAAAAGCCCTGGGCGGCGCAAGCGGTGGTTTTACCACGGGCAAGAAGGAAATCGTGGATTTGCTCCGGCAACGATCACGACCGTATCTTTTCTCGAATACCGTCGCTCCGGCCATCGTCGGCGCGTCGCTCGCCGTATTCGAATTGCTCGAAAAAGAAGGCACGTTGCGCGAGCGCGTCATGCAAAACGCGAAACAATTCCGCGAAGGCATGACCAAAGCCGGCTTCACCATCAAACCCGGCATTCATCCCATCGCGCCGATCATGCTCGGGGATGCTCGCCTCGCCGCCGATATGGCCGCCGCGATGCTCGAAGAAGGCATTTACGTGATTGGTTTTTCTTATCCCGTCGTGCCCAAGGGCGAAGCGCGTATTCGCGTGCAATTGAGCGCCGCACATACGCCCGAACACGTCGAACGCGCGATTGCCGCATTCACCAAGGTCGGAAAACAACTCGGCGTCTTGAGCTGAATTCGTTTTACTCGTCCGCCGGCGTTTCCGCTTCCCGCCGCGCAGCGTCCTCCCGTTGACGGTCGCGTTCCGCTGCTTCCATCTCCCATTCTCGGGTCTCACGAGCTTCGCGTTCCGCGGCTTCCGCTTCGATTCTGCGTCGTTCGGAGGCGGGCGTCTTGAAATCGCAAAAATACAGATTCTCGATATCCATGAGCCGGTCTTTGGCGCGACGAACCTGATCGTGCATATCGGGATCCGATTTCGCCCCGCCGAGGAAATGCCGGTAAAGATTACGCGCGACGAGCAAGGTTGTTTCGTGATGCTTCGTCTCCAAGAGAACGCCATATTCTTGGATCAAAATAGCTTCGTTAAATACAGCTTCCGACCGTTCGGGATGACCACGCCGAATTCGTTCGAGCTCCACGAGCGCTTCGAGAAATCGCAAAGCCGCGGGCAAATCACGTGGTGAAATATCGGGACGAGATTCGTAGGTCCAGCTGGGTTGCGGGGTTGGTTTTTCTTCAAGAACCGTTGGTTCGGGCGGGACGAATGCCCATTGGCCAAAATGCGCATCGGAGGGATGGTGCGGCTGGGACGCGCACCCGACGAGCAAGGACATCGCGGGAGCGAAGATCAACGAACGGTGCATCGAGCGTTTCGACACATCCGGCGGCACATTCGTGGATCTTTTTACTCGCCGACGGTTTAATGCGTCTCGTCGCGCAAACGCTGACGAATCTTTTGTTGAACGTGGGGAGCAAGGGAGTTGATGTAGCTGTCCGCCATGCTCTGCAATGCCGCAACAGGCAAAGCCGCGACGAGGTCTTGCATGTCGAGCCCCGCGAGACGTTGTTCCGGGGCAAACTTTGCCATGAGCACCGCCGGATCAACCTCTTTGAGGATTCGCTCGACCGTCAGCAGGTCGAAAATGTCCTGCAGCCACTTTTCCGCCTCTTGCCGCTCTTCCGCTGTCAGCTCTTTGGTGCTCATTTTCTCCCTCAACCACTGTTGGGCCCACTTTGCCACTTGTGCGGATGTCACCTCGTGATGGCTGAAGACCCGCAAAAACTCGTCCCGCTCGGCCTCGCGAACGCCAGGTGCCAAAGGTCGAACTTCAACTCCATAGACCCCCGACGCTAGTCCATGACCAACCGTTTGCAACGTAAAACGTGCGTACGAGGCAAAAATTGTTTTACGGGATGTACACTTGGACGAACCGTCGGGTGGGCGAGGTTCGTCCAAACAGACGGTCAGTATCGAATGATGACCTTGGGGTAGGTCTTGATGGCTTTTTCGAACGAAGCCGGGTCGTAATCTTTGAAGTCGAACATCGTGCCTTCGCCGCGACGCAGAATGACTTCCCAAATCAAGTCGTGGATGTTGGGATCGCGCGATTCGAGCAAATGCCGCGTGACGTGCCACGTCTCGAAAATACGCCGCCCAATGACGCTGTGCAGGCTGATGCCGTCGACGATCAAACGATCGAAGTTTTCAATGATCGCATCGCCGCTCTTCAAACCGAAGAGAATGACGTCACCGCCGCGACGAACCGCCGAAATGGCATTGTTGACGCTCGAATTGACGCCGCTCATTTCCAGCGCCACGTCGACGCCCACGCCGTCCGTCAATTTCCGAATTCGTTCGCACAATTCCGGATCGCTGGCGTGCGGTTTGTCCCCGGAACGTTTTTCCGGACGAAGCACGACGTCCGCCCCGAGCCTCCGCGCCATTTCCGCGTGGCTCTCCATGGGCTCGACGCCGACGATGTAATGCGCTCCCATCGCTCGAGCAATTGCGACCGCAAATAAACCGATCGTGCCGCAACCGACGATCGCGACGCGTTTGCCGCGCAGATTCACCTTCGTACACGCATGCACCGCATTGCCGAACGGTTCTTGAATCGCCGCGACTTCGGGACGAATCTTCGTAATGTCCGTACGCCACAAACCTTTGGCCGGCAATTTTACGTAATCGGCAAAGCAGCCGTCTTCGCTGATTCCAATGATTTTATCGTCAGCGCAGACGTGCGTATCTCCAATGCGACATTGATAACAAAGTCCGCAAACGATGTGGCTCTCCGTCGAAACGATATCCCCGACTTCCAAACCATATTGACGTTTCGCATCGATCCCGACTTCAGCCACGCGCCCCAATAGCTCGTGACCAATCACGCGCGTGTTCTTCTTTTCGCGATCGAGCGACTTGAAAATCATGTCCTTGAAGGCCGTGCGAAACCATATCCCCCGGTCCGATCCGCAAAACCCAGTCATGATGGGTTTGATCAGCACCATCGACCGATCATGGTAATCGCTCGCTTCGTCGATCCTCGGAAGCTCGACTTCCGTTTTACGAAGTCCCGTCGAACAGTCCCAAGGATCGGATTGCCGATCGTACGTCAATGCCCACATGCCGTCGGTCATGAACGAATGCCTCCTCGAATGCGCTACGTGCGGCGAGAGTGTCGTCGTTCATTTGCACAGTGCAAGCACGAATCGATTGACGCGATGGGTCAGTGTTATTTGCCGCGCGGAGGCGTCGTTTGCGCAACGCTTGGACGGTCGCGCATGCACTTGTCGAGCGCGGGCTGGAGCGACGCATCGACTCCACCAGGCAACTTCGGCCGGCCCATGACGTTTACGAAAAGCCGATCCGGAGCAATTCCCCCGCCCGGGGCGAAGCTCATCCAGACAAACATCGCCCGGCCCTTGATGTTCTCGAACGGAACGCCGCCACCCTGACCTCCACGCCAACTGCGTGAATCATGGCTGTTGTGGCGATTGTCCCCCATCACCCAGACCTCGTTTTCCTTCACTTTGAACGGGCCTTGGTGATGTCCGCAGATGCCGGCTCGACAGGTTTGTCCAAGCCCACATTCGTCTTGCGACTTGCACGTGGGTTCGTCCGGACCGTCCGCGTGCATCCCGTCCGGAGCAAACAACGTGAAGTACGATTCGTCCTCGAGAAACTCCACGTAAAGCCGCGCATGGTCCCGACCGAACTCGCCCACGTAACAATGCGGCACGAGCCAGCCGTTGATGATCGGTCGACCGTTGATCGCTTCGAGCGTGTCGCCGGGAGCAGCGATCACCCGCTTGATGAAGTCCTGCTCTTTGTTCTCGGGAAACTTGAAGACCATCACGTCGCCGCGCGACGGAGGCATACTCGTGAAGAGGCGTTTGTCCGTGAACGGAATCAGCGGCCCGTAGGTCAACTTGTTCACGAAAATGTGATCGCCGATCATCAAACTCGGGATCATCGAACCGCTGGGGATCTTGAAGGCTTCGATCACGAGCGCCCGCAAGATGAGCGCCACGGCAACCGCCACGCCGATCGACTCGGCGTACTCGCGCATCTCGCCTTTACGCCAGCGCGACAGATGTTCGCCCACGAGGCGATCGGCACGCGCATGCGCCGTATCGAACTCGTTCGCATCGAACTTCTTCGCGTTCATGGCCTTTTCCAGCGCCGCGAGCGATTGCGTCAACTGTTCACGCTCGGCTGAACGCAGGCCCTTGTTCACTTCGCGTTCGTACAAACGCATGATGCGCTGGGCCTCTTCGATCAGCACCTGAGCTTCTTCGAACCGCGCTCGCATCGTCGCCGGGATGTCCTTGCGCCCCACGCCGAGCGCCCCGGAAAGCGGCAATTCGAAGCGGAAATGCCACATCGCCATCGCGAACAACGTGAAGAGCACGATGCCTGCGGGGATCTGTTGTTCCGCGACAAACACGCGCAAACCGCCGGCGTTGTGGTCGCCCGGAGCGGGCGTCAGCAGCCAAACGGCGAGTATCGCCAGGACAAACGGCAGCGTGATGATCCAAACGATGTAAAAAAGCGCGCGAAGTCCTGTCGAACCCGACGTTGCAGGCGATCCGTCCTTGGGCGGATCTTCCGGCAAATCTCTGGCTTCTGAGGGTGAATTCGGAGGCGGAGTGTCTTCGGGCGGAGGTGCCAAGCGGAGTCTTTCTATACGTCGAAACGCGTTGGGGCAAGGGCGCGTAACGCTAACGCATCACGGAGCAGGGCCAAGCTCGACGGCGTAGTTCACGAGCACGGCCCGATCATCTCCCGCAATCACCGGAGGCGCAGACTTTCCAGCCGCGGGAGAATTGTCGAAAACCACGTAGTACTGGCCCACCGGCAGAGGCATTGTCCTTCGCCAAACCATCCCGGTTCCAACGAGTTCGTCCAGAGCGGGCGGGGCGGGCGGCGGACCAAGCGCGGGCTGCGACGTGTAGTTGACAAGCCACGCTTCGCCGATGCCGCGATGAATCAACATGACGTCGACGTTTTGAGCTCCATCGATCGCGACGCTCAAGTACAGCGCCTGCTTCGAGTCTGTCACTTCGAACGGTCCGACGTAGTCGCGTTGGTTCTGATGCACTTCGATGCGCTCGTTTGCCAGGACCAACCGTCCGTTGTCCGCTGTTTTGTAGGGAGAAGGCGGCCGCTTTCCCTTGTCGACGATGCCCACGCCGAAGTCCGTATGTCCGTCTTCATCCCGAATGACCGTGAAGCCCTTGTCGAGTTCCTTTCGTAAAACCTCGGTGCCGATCAGATCGAGAAAGCCTTGGGTGGTTCCTCCGGGCAAACCCACCGCGGGAGCTTGCGGCGTCTGCTCGACGAGGCGCGTGGTGAACGTCGTCGCCGTCGTCGCTTTTTCCCGCAGGTACACGTACATCGACGAGTCGTGCATGAGAAAATCGTGCTGGTACTCGATCGCCGCTTGCGCATCGAACGTGATGCGCTTGGTCAGGTTTGTCCAGGCGTAACCGTAGCCGCCGAACTGCACGAAGATGTTTCCGTTGGCGAGCTGCTGCGTGGCGCACGACGTGGGGAAGAAGCGACCGGAGGCAGGTTCGTCCGGGCGTAACTGCAAAGGCACGCTGCGTTTCTTGAGTTCCGTACAGATCTGACTTTCCGCGAAGCCGAGGATGCCGCGACGTAGCGAAAGATTGCCGGGGTTGTTGACGACGCCGGGCATGACGGCGAGTCCCGATTGGCCGCAACTTGCGCCGACGAATGAAGCGGCGAAGGCCAAGGAACAGAGCCGTACGAAAAGAGACGGACGCTGCATGGCGGGGGAGAATAATGCAAGCGTGGCGGGGTGGGGGAGATTGTTGGAGGGTTTGTCAGGGCCGAAGCGCGAGGTTTGCCTGGAAAGGGCGGTGACTGCGACGTATGGATGATTGGAGCAGCAAGATTTGGGCAATCGTTGCTACTTGCCAAACACATCCGCCTCGCTCGTCGCCGATAACGCGCGATCGTGCCATTTGTCGAGAATATCCATGCTGGTGCAATCATCGAGAGCCAGGCGCGCCTCGTCGGAACAATGGACCCCGCGTGCGGCAAGAATGGCCACTATGGCGCGACGCATGCTCGCGCGACCACGTTCGGCCTCTCGGTTCGCCTCGTCATTCTTTTTTTCGAGATGCGCGACCATTCCTTCGAGTCGTCGAATCAAATGCGCCGTGTCGTATAATTCCGCCGCGCCCTGGAAAAACTTCAAGACGCCGTCGACGATGGCCAAATCAATCCCGAGCACATTCGATCGATACATCCCCGCTTGCGCCAAGATGGGTTGATAACGCCGAGTCTCCGGGATCAATCGATAACCGAATATCCGCTCCTGCTTTTTGTCGTAAGCAAAATATTCGGGAATCCCGAGCATTGCATAACGGTGCACGTTGTCTACGAGGTCCTTGTCGCGATTACCCGCCCAAATGACCTCCAGCACCCAATCGAGCCCCTTGCCTTCCTCCTGAACCACCCACGACATGCGCTGATCGTCTTCGGGTTCGTCCACGTCGAGGACCGCGAGTACGTCCGGTACGAACGGCACTGCGTTCGGATAAATGACCGACAATTCCTCCGCCAAATAAATCCGCCGTCCCAACGCTCGAAAATGCAGCCCCAACATGTCGAGCGCCCGACTCTTCGCTTTCTTGTGCGGTCGCCCCTCCGACATCGCCACGAGCGGATCCGACAACGCTTCGTTCACGCTCACGATGAATCGCTCACGCTCGATCGCACTCATCTCCCGCCATCGCTCTTCGCTCGGAGCGACCGGTACGACACGACGTTCGAGCGGCACATCGATCTTCATCACCATGAATTCACGCTATCACGCTACCACCAGCCTGGCCGGCTCGCGAAGCCTCAAAACATACATTTTTTCCGATCGCTCGGCCAAACCCGTGGTCCCCTCGAGTTCGTCCCGGTAACACGCTGGGTTCGTCTCTCTGGAATAGCCTCCCAAGTACCGTGCGCAGTGTTACCCTCGCGCAATGTCCAACGTTGCTGTGCTCGGTGCAGGCGCCTGGGGAACCGCTCTGGCCAAGGTTCTTGCCGACAAACAAAACCCCACCTTCCTCTGGTCCCACACCGCCGCGGTCGCGAACACGATCAACGAAAAGCGCGTCAACGAACGGTACTTGCCCTCCGCGCAACTTCCCCCGAGCCTTCGCGCGACGTCGGATTTGGAAGAAGCTCTTCGGCACGCGGACCTCGTCGTCGTCGTCGTTCCGTCCCACGCACTGCGCGGTGTCGTGGCTGATGCCCGTCGGTACATTCCGACAAACGCTTTGATTTGCAGCGCCTCGAAAGGCATCGAAAACGATTCGTTGATGCTGATGAGCGAAGTGCTCGTCGATGAGCTGGGCAAAGAGGCGGAACATCGCCTCACGTATTTGTCCGGGCCGAGTTTTGCCAAGGAAGTCGCCGCCGGACAACCGACGGCGGTGACGGTCGCAGGCACGAGCGCCAAGGAGACGGCCAAGGTTCAACATGCGTTTGCCTCGGAACGTTTGCGCGTGTATTCCGCGGATGACGTCGTGGGTGTGGAGATCGGCGGCGCGCTGAAGAACGTGATCGCGATCGCGGCCGGAGCGCTCGATGGGCTTGGTTTCGGCCACAACGCTCGTGCAGGCGTGATCACGCGCGGGCTCGCGGAGATTGCGCGTGTGGCCATGGCCAAAGGCGGCAGTCCTCTGACGCTCGCCGGCTTGAGCGGCATGGGCGATCTGATCCTCACGTGCACGGGCGACTTGTCCCGTAATCGAACCGTCGGATTCGAGCTGGGGCGAGGTCGAACGCTCGACGACATTCTGGCGAAGTTGGGTCACGTGGCCGAAGGCGTGAAGACCGCGAAGAGTGCCTACGATCTAGGCCGGAAGCTGGGTGTCGAGATGCCCATCACGACCGAAGTCTACAAGGTGCTGTATGAAGACAAGCCTGCGTTTCAAGCGGTTGTCGATGTGATGAACCGAGCGCTGACGAAAGAATGACGGTCGGCTGATTCGTTACGCGCAGACGGGCTGAAAAAGTGTAGACTGGGCGTTGCGATGCGATCGCTGCGAGCTTTTACCTTCCTCCTGGCCGTTGGTTTGTCCCTTGGCGTCTCGACGCGCGCCGCCGCTCAGGATCCGGTGCCGGATCCGTCGGCTCAGCCGCCGCCGCCCAGCCCCATTCCGACGTTGCCTCAGATTCCAGGTTTGCCGCCGTTTCCGGGGACAGCGCCAAGCACGCCTCCGCCGGCTCAACCAGCGCCGCAACCGGGTCAGTTGCCACCGCAGCAAAACACCGCAGCGCAGACGTTCCCGCAGCTTCCTCCGCTGCCTCCGCCGTTTGGCCCGGTCGTACCGCCTCCTCCTCCGCCTCCGCCGCCACCTCCGTATGGCCAGCCAAACCCGTATGGCCAGCCAAACCCGTACGGTCAGCCAAACCCGTACGGTCAGCCAAACCCGTACGGCCAGCCAAACCCGTACGGTCAGCCCTGTATTCAGCAGCCGGGTGGACCGCCTTGTCCCGTGCAGACGCCTTATGCCTCGAACGATCGCTCCAAGGGCGAGATCGGTTTGCTTTATGGAACCGCCGCCGCGTGGGGCGTGAGCGTCGGCGTGTGGATCGATCTCGAAGCGGGCATCTCCAACCCCGGTGCGGCGCTCATTGCTCCCGTCGCGTTTGGTGTTGCGGCTCCAGCAACGATGTTCTTCCTGGACAGACCCAAGATGCGCCTCGGTCGACCCGCCGCGATTTCGGCCGGCGTGCTCCTCGGCGCCGGTGAAAACGCGCTCATCTTCACGCGCCAGTACGTCACGTCAAACACGCCTTGGGGCGCGGTCGCGTACTTCCGTGGCAACGTGATCGCGTCGACCGTCGGCGGAGTCGGCGGCTTCCTCGCGCACTACGGCCTCAAATTCAAGCCGCAAACGACGGCGTTCGTCAGCTCGGGTGCCGTCTGGGGATCACTCATCGGCGCGGCTTTCGGCGGTGCGGCGAGCTCCGGTACCTGGGCAAACACCACGAACGACAGCGTTTTTCTCGGCAGCCTCATCGGCTACAACGTCGTCATGGCCGGGGCCATCGGCGGCTCTGCATTCTGGACGCCGTCGTGGAACCAAATCGGCTGGATGTGGGGCGGGTTTGGCGCAGGCGCAGCTCTGTCCGCGCTCGTGTATCCGTTCTACGCCCTCACCGACGCGGATCCACGCACGGGCTTGTACGCCCAAGGCATCGTCGCGCCGCTCGGTGCCGTCGTCGGCGCCCTCATCGGAGCTTCCGAACCGCCCGGGGGCACAAGTCGTTTCGAGCCTGAAACGAACAATCGTCATCCCAAGTTCGCTCGCATCCTTGGTCCCACGGTTCTTCCCGTTCAAGCTGGAGCCGGGATCCAGCTCGTTGGTGAACTCTACTAAGCAACACGTTGCTCGAGTGTGTTGAGCGACGCGTGACGCGATATCCTCGGTTTGTCGATGCCCACACTCAAGTATTTCGCCGCCGCAGGCGCTCCTCGCCTCTACCCCATTCACAAGCCCGTCACGACCATCGGTAAAGCGCTGGGCAATGACGTCGCGCTCTCCGGTTCGGGCCTCGTCGAACATCACGCGCAAGTCGTGTTCGACGGTCGAGACTTCGTCCTCGAAGAGCTCGGCAAAGACGGCGATATCGCCATCAACGGCAAGAAAAAGCGTCGCGCTCGTCTCGTTCACGGCGATCGCCTCCAGTTTGGCTCGGTCGAAGTCGGCTTCTCGATGTTCGATGAGACAAACCAGGTTCGTCGCCGTGACGACGACGAAGACAAACAGCCGCGTCAAGATGCGGGATCGTCGGAAATCGCCGGTGTTCGCAAGCTCTTTGCGTTCAGCGAGAAACTCATCAACCAGCGCAACGTCGACGAACTGCTCGAAGCGATGCTCGACGACATCATCGAGTTGACCCACGCGGACAAGGGATTTTTGCTCTTGCTCGAAGGAGCGGAAGCCGCGACGGATCCCAACAAATCACCGCGCAAGGACACCGAGGAACGCCGCCTCGTGATTCGAGCTTCCCGCAACGTTCGTCGCGAAGCGATCACCGATGCCGCGGGCGGAATCTCCGACAGCATCGTGTGGCAAGCGATCACGTCGGCGCGTCCCGTGATTGTCTCGGACGCACTTGCGGACACGCAATTCGGGCGCAGCGAGAGCGTCATCGCGATGAAATTGTCGAGCGTTTTGTGTGCGCCGCTTTTGTCGCAAGGCGAAGTCATCGGTGCGATGTACGTCGGCAACGACAAGGTCAAACATCTCTTCGACCGCAAACAACTCGAGCTCGTCGGCATCTTCGCTTCGCAAGCGTCGCTGATTCTGCAAAACACGATGCTCCTCAACGCGTTGCGCGCCGACAAGGCGAAGCTCGAAGCGGATCTGAAGGACAAGAAGTTCGGCGAGATCATCGGCGCATGTCCGTCGATGCTCGAGGTTTTTCGCAAGCTCACGAAGGTCGCCGCGACCGACATCAGCGTGCTCATCACGGGCGAAACAGGGACGGGCAAGGAGCTCATCGCGCGGGAGATTCATCGGCGGAGCAACCGGGAAAACGGGCCGTTTGTCACGATCAACTGCGGGGCCATTCCGGAGAACCTCATCGAGAGCGAGCTGTTCGGGCATGTGAAAGGTGCGTTCACGGGTGCCGTGGCCAATCGTCCGGGCAAGTTTCAAATTGCGGACAAGGGCACGTTGTTCCTGGATGAAATCGGCGAATTGCCGCTGAACTTGCAGGTCAAGCTTTTGCGGGCTTTGCAAGAACGCGTCGTCATTCGCGTCGGCGATTCGCGTCCGGAAAAAGTCGACATTCGCATCGTCGCCGCGACAAACCGGAACTTGGACGAAGAAACACGCGCCGGGAATTTCCGCGAAGATTTGTATTATCGGCTCAACGTGGTGAATTTGTGGCTTCCGCCGTTGCGCGATCGCGGCGATGACGTCCTCATCATTGCCAAAGCGTTGCTCTCGAAATACGCGGACGAACTCAAGAGCAGCGTGCGTGGATTCAGTCCGGCGGCGCTGGCGTCGATCAAGAAATACGCGTGGCCGGGAAATATTCGGCAATTGGAAAATCGCATCAAAAAGGCGCTCGTGCTTTGCGATAAGACATTGCTCGGCCCGGAAGACCTCGATTTGGGCATCGGCGCTGAATTGACCATCCAGCCCCTCGAAAAAGCCAAAGAAGAATTCCAACGGCGTTATGTTCTCGAGGTGCTCGAACGCAACAATGGTAACCGCACGCAGACGGCTCGGGATTTGGGCGTCGATCCACGCACCATTTTCCGATATTTGGAAAAAGAGCAAAATCCCATGCCGAGCGGAGCGGGCGGAACGGGGCGGGATCCTTCCGAAATGTGATGGAATCGAAGAATCTGCGGGAATTGCCGGATCCGTGTCCGTCGAAAACACGCACGGATTTGGAATGGGACCGAATGCTCGGCGCATTGGCGGACCGAGCTTGCAGCGTTGCGGGAAAACGTTTGGCGCGGACACTTCCGTTTGCCCGGACGCACGAAACGTTGCTCCTTTCGCTGGGTGAAGTCAAAGAAGCGGTCGCTCTGCACCGATTGGGCGAACCATTGCCTGCGCCCGATGTTCCCGACGTCGACCAAGCCCTCGAACGAGCTCGCATGGGTGCGTCGTTATCGAATGACGAATTGCGGGCGGTCGGGTCGTGTCTTCAAGAAGCGGCGCGAATGCGGCGTTTCTTGGCGACTCGGAAAAACCACATTCCGCTGCTTTTGCGAGCATGCTCGACCGATCCGGGCCTCGATGAATTGGAGCGGGAACTTCGGCATGCTTTCGATCCGGAAGGCACGTTGTCCGACAAAGCTTCGCCGCGATTGAGCGAATTGCGTCATGAGCGGCGGCATACGCGGGATCGCGTCGTTCGGCGGCTCGAAGAAATCATGCAGCAGCACGCCGACATTTTGCAGGACGCGTTTTTCACGGAACGCGATGGTCGGTATGTGCTTCCGGTGCGATCCGATGCGCACGAACGATTTCCGGGGATCGTGCATGCCACGAGCGGCAGCGGGGCGACGCTTTTCGTGGAACCGCGGGCGATTGTCGAAATGGGCAATCGGCTCAAAATGGTCGAGGCGCAGGTCGCCCATGAAGAAGACTTGGTTCGCGCGGCGCTCAGCGAAAAGATCCATGCGGACATTCATACGGTCGAAGCAGCCGTGAATGCCTTGGCGCATGCGGACTTGCGTGCGGCGTGTGCACGATTGGCGCGCGATTTGACGTTGACATTTCCGGAAGTTCCAAGCGCCGAATCGTGGGGAGCAGAAGGCGGCGAACCCTCGATTCAATTGCAAAAGGCGCGTCATCCGCTGTTGGCGCTCGACGGCGTGAATGTCATTCCGAGCGATATTGGTGTGCATGCCGGAGAAGCGGTGATTGTTTCGGGGCCGAATGCGGGTGGTAAAACCATTGCGCTGAAAACGCTGGGCCTCGCGGCTTTGTGTTTGCGTGCGGGGTTGCCCGTACCCGCGGAGGAAGGCTCGCGCGTCTCCGTCTTCGAGGTTGTCCTGACAGACGTCGGCGACGAGCAGAACTTGCACAAGAATTTGTCCACGTTCAGCGCGCACGTGCAAAATTTGGCCGGGATTCTCGGAGAAACTCGTCCTGGTGCATTGGTGCTTCTCGACGAACTTGCCGGAGGAACCGACCCTCGCGAAGGTGAAGCTTTGGCTGCGGCGGTGCTCGAAACGATGGTTTCCCGTGGTGGAGCCGTCGCGACGACGACGCATTACGAGGGCCTCAAAGCGTTGGCTCTGGCCGATACACGATTCCAAAATGCATCGGTTGGATTCGACTTGGCCACGATGAGTCCGAATTTTCGCCTGATGATGGGCATTCCGGGCGCGTCGAGCGCGCTTTCGGTGGCGCGTAGGTTTGGCATTCCGAACGACGTGCTCGAACGAGCGGAAAAGTTTTCTTCGCGGGATGCGGCGAAATTCGAAGAAGTCGTCAACAAATTGCATGCGGAACGCGCGGCGCTCGAAATGGCGCGGGAAGCGGCGAAACGGGCGACCGAAGCGGCCCAGGAAAAACAGCGCCAACTCGATGCGGAAGTTGCGCGACTTCGCACGATCGAACGAGGCATATTGACCGATGCGGGGCGCGAGCTCTTCGATTCGCTCAAAAAAGCGCGGACGACGTTGCGGGACGTGGAATCTCGATTGCGTGGAAAACCCGCGCCGAATGATTTGCGAGATGCGGCGCGGGCGATTGATATCGCGGCCAAACGCATGACGGCGCTCGAGGAGAGCGAGCCGATGACGACGGCGGCGCCGGTGACGCCCGGAGCCGTGGATCCAGGGGCCGTGCGCGTGGGTATGCGCGTGTATGTGCCGCGCCTGCGCACGACGGCCGAAATTGCGGAAGTGCTCGCCGACGGGAAAATTCGCGTGACGGCGGGGGCATTGAAATTGACGACGACGATTTCCGAAATACGCACGCCCGATGCGGCGGGTATGTCGGAAAAACCCAAGGACAACATTCGCGGGCCCGTGCGTCGGAGCGTCTTCGATGCCGCGGCCGATCCGGAAGTACCGGCGCAAACGAGCGAAAATACGGTGGATTTACGAGGTTTGCGTCCGCATGAAGCCGTGGCGATGGCCGAACAATTCTTGGATCGTTCGCTTGGCGCCGGGCGCAAAGTGGCGTTTTTGATTCACGGACACGGCAAAGGTGCATTGCGGGACGCCGTGCGCGATGCCTTGAAAGCGAGCGAATACGTGGCGAAATCGCGTCCGGGCGAGCCGCGTGAAGGTGGCGATGGCGTCACGGTGGTTTGGCTTCGCGATTAGCGAATCGGCATCAGCCGAGCTGTTTGAGGATCAATTCGAGGCGATGGCGATAGGTATGTTCGGCCAGCGCGCGTTTGGCGCCGGCCAGGCGAACAGCGTCGACCTCCGCGGGAAAACGTTTGGCGCGGTCGATGTGGCCGAGCAATTCGTCAAAAGTGCTGAAATCGAGCACTTCTTTACCCGGTTCGAAGCATTCGGCCACGGTGGGACGGTATTCGATGAGCTGCAATCCGCCTGCTCCGGCAATTTCGAATGCTCGACAATTGATGGAATTGCCTTCGGCCAGAGCGAATGAATTGAGGCAAGCCAATCCTTCGCCGAAGATGCGGCTTTTTTCGGTGCGTACGATGTATTTGCCCGAATAACGGGAGACGACTTCCGGCGCCGCCCACGTCGGCGGCTTTGGACCATAGAGAGCGACATTGACGCCGTGATGCGCGAGGCGCAGCAGAATGGCTTGGCGAAAGCCATAATAATTGCCTGCAATGATGATCGAATCATTCTTGCGCGTGGCGACGGGTTTGTGCCATTTCGGGTTCATGGCTTCGTGCAAAAGGTAAACGTTGTCCCGCACCAAGCGTAATTTGCGGACTGCGTCCGGGTCTTTGACGTACACGGAATCCCAATGCGGATTCACGAGACCCCAGCGTTGACTATTGCCCGGACAATCCCCCCACCAGAGAACTCTCCGCCCTCGCAAATACGTTCCCATTTGATCGAGGATTTCCGGATGCACGTCCCACGTGAGGGCCAAGAGCACGTCGGGGCGTTTTTCCCGAACCAATTCGAGGATTTTGCGATCTTCTCGCGATGGTTTGTCGCCGACCAGGCGGGACTTGAGAACGCGAATGACTTGATTGGGAAACGACCAATGGGTCGAAACGCGAACTTCCTCGGCACTCAATGTTTCGTGACCCATGTCGACGAGCGTCGAACATACGTTGTCCACAAAGGTGTCTTCATAACGAGGACCGAGAACGAGAATGCGCATGGATGATCGACTCCTTGGCCTCACGCGCCGGCTTCGGCGGCATAAACGGGCGTGTCGGAAAGGGAACCCTGCATCGTCGACCTCGATTGTGTCACATGATCTCGCAAGGGAAAGCAAGAAAACGGAGTGACAATGCCGGAGTTACCGGGAAAGCTCGGGAGCAAATGGGGATAAAGCGTCCCAGAGCCGCAGGCCGAATTGCTCTTCCGTGAAGTGTCGCTGCAACCGCTCATAACCGGTGCGACCGAATCGCCGGCGTTTGTCGGGATCACTCAATAGTTCGACCACGACTCGAGCCAATGCGGGGCGATCACCATAACGGATGAGCAATCCGGTTTCGTTGGCCAGCACGACTTCTTGGGCCGCGTCGTCCGTCGAGGCGATACAAGGTTTTTCTTCGGCCATGGCTTCGAGGTACACAAGGCCGAATCCTTCGCCGCAACTCGGCATTGCAAACACATTGGTTCGTCGATAACACTCGCGAAGTTCATCATAAGGAACTCGGCCCAGAAAACGGATGGCGCCGGTTTGGAGATGTCCAAGACGCTCCGCACGAGCTTCGATATCGGCTCGGGCATCGCCGCCGCCCACGATATCGAGGCGAGCGTCCGGGACGAAACGAAGTACGTCGTTCCAAACGGCAATGAGCTCCTCGTGGCCTTTGTACCGTTCCGATCCCGTCATCCGTCCGACAATCAACACCGAAGGACGATCCTCTGCTTCGATCGGGGTATTGGAACGATTCGCGGCCAAATCGCGATTGAGTCCGAGCCAGCACACGCGGCCTGGAATTTGACTCCATTTGGGATTGAATTCGAAAAACCGGTCGAGCGTGAAGCGGCTGTTCGACAAAATGCCGTCGGTCGATGCCATTCCCAAGCGCTGCGGCGCCGACAATTGTTTCCAGCATTCGACCCCGTGGATGAATTGAACGAGTTTGCCCTGACGACCACGCAAGAGGCGTCCGACGAGCCCCACGCCGATATGCGTCGTAAAAACGAAATCGTGCTCGTGGCGTTCGCGGGTCGCCGCCGCAACCATGGCCAATCGTTCGCCACAGAATGACCGAAAGCGTTTTGGAGGCCGCCGCATACCGCTGATCTGAGCCACATTTTCAACCGATGTCGGTTTGTCGTGTAATGCCCAGATATCGAATTCGATCGGAATGCCGCGCTCGTCGCCGAGTCGTTCGAGCTGTCGCAGGGCTTGCCGCGTGACCGTGGGAATGCCGCCTTGGGTCGTATCGACGAGATCTGGACAGAGCAGAGTGATTTTCATCGTTCGTTCACCGGAGTGGGCGTTCGAGATTCAATCGATGGACAGGTCATGGGTGTCGAAGTACGCGATGAGGGCTGTCAAGCAAAAGACACGGGAAAACGCGACGCGACCCTCGAGAAATGCGTGCCAAATGTCGGCCGCGGCGGCGGCGTTCATGAATGGCAATCGTCGAATGGGCCCCCCAAGCAGCATTTCTTCCGCCCACGGTCGCAAAGGACCCCGCAACCAATCTCCAAATGGCAAACAAAACCCCATTTTGGGTTTATGCAAAACTTCTTCGGGCAAATCCCCGACCGCTTTCGTGAGCAACGGTTTGTTGACCTTCGAATCCAGTTTTACATGTGCGGGCAGACGCATGACGTGATCGACGAGTACGTGATCGACGAGCGGAACTCGGACTTCCAATGCGTGGCGCATGCTCATGACGTCGGCGTCGCGCAAGAGCGTATCGCGTAGGTAATTGGATATTTCGAGCGCGGAATACGCATTGACGGGTTCAATGGCTCCACGTTCGACCAAGGCCGCGAACTTCGGGGGAATCGTCACCGGCAAAAATGGCGCATCCTCGGCGAACTCCGGACGAACGAGCTGACTGATTTGCTCGATCCCGAACATCGACCGCATCGTCGCATAAGTTTTTCCGGGCGAACCTCCGCCGCGAAGCAAATTGACGAATTTTTGCAGGCGATGCGGGACGCTCCCGATCTTGGAGATGACCGACGTGGCGCGATTCATCAACGGCGTGAATTGGTTTGTCCAACGACCCAGCGCCAGCGCCATACCGAAGCGTCCGAAGCCATCGTATCCGGCAAAAACTTCATCCCCGCCGAGGCCCGACAAGGCGACGGACAATCCCGCTTCTCGCGCCGCTTTCGACACGATGTACGTGTTGAATCCATCATGTGACGGCTGATCCAAAGATTTGATGAAATCATCGATACCGCTCAAGGTATCCCGACCCGCCAATCGAACTTCACAATGATCCGACCCCAAACGACGCGCCGTATTCGCCGCAATGCGCCCCTCGCTGAATTCCTCTTCCTCGAACGTCACCGTAAACGTTCGTATCGGCCGACTCGAGGCTTTGGCCGCAACGGCCGCGATGGTCGTGCTGTCAATGCCGCTCGAAAGGAATACGCCGAGCGGCACGTCGGCAATCAAGCGCATACGAATCGCATCGAAGAGAATGGACCGCACTCCCTCGACGGCGTCTCGGGTCGTCGTGGTCATCGACGGCTGCACCGGCACCGTCCAATACGTGGTCGTCCGGACGCTACCCCGCTCGTATTCCAATATCGTTCCCGGGGCGAGCGGAGCGATATCGGAAACGATGGTATCCGGTTCGGAAACCGAACCCATGGCCAAGTACGACGCGACGGCGCGACGTGAAATGGTTTTTGCAGAAAAACCCGTTCGAAGCAAGGTTCGAATTTCGGAAGCAAAAGCAAAATATCCGGGACCCGACGCGAAATACAACGGCTTGATGCCCATGTGATCGCGAGCCAATACGAGCTTCTGCGTGTCACGGTCCCAAATTCCAAACGCAAACATTCCGCGAAAACGGCGAATCGCCTGCGTTCCCCAACGCGCAAACGCCTCGAGAATGACCTCCGAATCACAAGAGCCGCGAAATCGCACGCCCAGCGCTTCGAGCTCCGCTCGCAGTTCGGGAAAATTATAGACTTCGCCGTTGTACACGAGTGTGTACCGACCATCGGGCGTCGACATCGGCTGCCGGCCGTTGGGCGACAAATCAATGATTGCGAGTCGGGTATGCGCAAAACCGCAAAAAAGACCGCCCCCCGCAATTTCAATCGCCGCCGCATCATCCGGACCCCGATGGCGCAGCGCATCGATCGCCTTATCCAGCAGGTCCCGACCACCTTTTTCAGGTTTGTCCGTTACGTACCCAAAAATTCCGCACACGAAGTTGTGCTCCTCTGTTTGATCAAACAAACAAGCTGTATTTCAAAAGCCATTCACAGAGCCCCATCGAGTTTTTCGGGACGGGATGCTGCGTTCGGTCTCTTTTCATGGCATCAGCTGGGAAAAGTTCAAGTTCCGTCGAATAAGGTTTACTTGCCGGTTTGGCTGAAAGCTCGCGCTCGTTCATCAATGACCCGTTTGCGTAGCGCATCATCCCAACCACCGCGTTTCGCAGCGACCCGTTCGAGCGCGTCGACACATTGCGCATGCGCACCTCCACGACTTGCCGCGTCGGCGAGTGCCATCCACCTCGCTTCCGTGGGTTCTTCCCGAGCCGCTCGCGCGTAAAGCGCAATGGCCGAAGCCGAATCGCCCCTCTGTTCGCGGAGATTCGCCGCGTACGTGGCCGCGACGGCGCATTCCTCCGACGACAAACAGCTCACGCCCAAGTATTCACGCGTCGCGAGATCCAAGCGATCGAGGAGCGTTATTTTCGCGGCGGCTTCCAGACGGACACGCATGCACGTCGAGCGATCGCGGACATGGACACAACGTTCGGCCAAGAGCGCTTCCGCTTCCTCGGGTTTGCCCTCCAGAACCAAAAGACGCGCGCGGAGCGTATTCGAAACCGATTCGTCCGGATGCGATATGGCCAAAGCGTCCGCATGCTCGCGGATTTCCCGTCCGCACTTGGCGCGGTCTTCACATAACGTGCCCGTCGTGTCCTTGTTTTTCAGCGCGGAAAGTCGGACTTCCGCTTCGCGAATTCGCGGCGCAAATACCCGCGAATCTCGAACGATGGCTTCAAGGTCGAAACGACTGCGCAATTCGGGCTGTTTCACGGCTTCCGCATGGCGTCCCAGCGAATCGAGGACCGGCGCGCCGCGCAAACCTTCGGGCACGACGACCATCAATTCTTCGGGCTTCAGAGAGAAATGCACCGCCAGCCGGACCGCCGGATCCACAAGGGCCACGTCCTGCTCGATTGCATAACGAAGCTCGAGCAAACTTTGCCGCGTCGCCCCACGACCTCCAAGCACCTCGGCCAACAATAGATGTGCGCGCGGATTGATCGGGCCACGTTCGAGGGATCTTTGCAGCCACGGAATTGCAGATTCGGACTTCGTGCGCGTCGCAACGAGGCCTCCGACCAGCGGGAAATAAGGCTCGGCCGGGTGGCGCCTCATCGCTCCATGCAAAAGCGCTCGAAATTCCGGAGAAACCGTCGGAGTTTCGCCTTTTTTATCTTCAAATGCGTGGCGCACTCGATCCCGATCGGTGTTGATGTCTGGAAAGCCAAACAAAACTGCCAGGCCCGAGAGAGCGACGCCGCCGGCAAACATCAGCGCCGGGGTTCGTCGTCCTACACGCAATGACCGGTTTTTTGCGTATTCCACACCGGCTCGAGAACGCAAATTGTCGCCCCAAAGCGAGCCGATGATGAGCATCAAGGCATAACAAACCGCCGGAATTTCGAGGGACAAGTCCACGAGGTTTTGAATCAAAACGACGATGATTCCGGTAAATGCAGCCGCGGACAAACCGCTGTGCCGAGCGCCGAGGCGCGATGGGCGAAGCGTCCACGCAAAACCCAAAAGCGCCAAAGCGCCGATGGGGACGCCCCATTCCACGAGCCATTGGCCGGGAAAGTTCTCGAGATGCGCGAAAATAACGTGTCCGGGCGTCGTTCTATGGGCCGGAAAAACGCTCTCGAACGACCCTCGGCCGATTCCCAAAAAGAAATGCTCACGCAAGAGTGGTTTGGCCCAAAGAACCATCTCGAGCTTGCTGAGATTCGTATCGTAAAGCTCCCGCCACGTTTCTCGAGTGCCGCCAAGCACCGCCATCAATGCACCGGCGATCATCGTTCCGGCGAGGAGCCAGCGCGCCGAAGAGCGCGATTCGGAAGGATCGTCTTCGCTGCTGCGCGATGTCTTGAAGCGCAACAAAAGCGCCAAGAGCAGAATGCCCAAGAGGAGCGCGACAAACCCTCCGCGCGACGCCGACGTCACGCCGACGCCAATCAAAAATGCAATCCCCGCGGCAATGAGCCATCGCGGCATTTCGCGGCTACGCGTGAGCACGAGCGCCATACCGGAGAGAATGCCGAGGTTCAGGTAGCCCGCGAGCGTGTTGGCGTTGATGAGCGGGCCGACATGCCACGGAGGCAGATCGATCGACGGCTTGTAAAGTCCGTAGACCTCCTTCATGCCCATCAAGCCGTGCGCGATCGTTGCTGTTGCAACGGTTATGGCCGAGACAAACATCAATCCGATCCCGACCGTGGCGCCGTATCGCGCGGAGACCGTCGCCGCAGCGGTAAACAAAGCGGCGTACGAGCTCCACTTCAGCGCTTCGACGACGGAAGCCCCCGGATCGAGCGAAATGCTGGCGAAACGCGGACCCGCTTCACCGAACGGGATGAGGGATCGAGCCCAAATGTCGGCATTGGCGGGAGCGATTTTGGCGAGCCACGCTTCGGGCAGGGGGATGGCTTGTAACAACGTGACAAACGCGAGCAGCGACGCAATCAACGCGGGCAAACCGATGGTCGTCGCTCCACGCCGCTTCAGATCGTGCAAAATCGCGATCGCCGCAGCGGCGAACGCAAACGGGGCTATGGCCACCAACGCTTGGACGTGAACCGTACCAATGGTGAGAGCCGAGCCCACGATCACGAGAGCCATCAGTCCGGCGACGACTTGCACCCCGAAATCGCCCGCGAGACGCGATTGCGACTCGCCGGCACGTTGCGCCTCGATCCGCTCACGCCTTCGTCGACCCCGCCGCGGCGCACTTCGTTCCAGATCTAATTGTTCAGACACGTAGGAATAACGAAGTGTAGTCGCGTGGGGATGAAATTGAAGGGCCCGCGCAAGAAAAACTTGCCGCGGTTCGCCAACCCGTCGTCGTCACTCACGCTTCGAATCCGCACGAATGTACTTTTTCCCCTGGATCCGGCCTTCGTGCGTCAACGGTACATCGTCGTCCACGTCGAGGCAGGTCAACCCGTCACCAAGGTGTCGATAACGCAGTCCACTTTCCGGACAAACCATCACCCCCGAGGCATTGGGGGCACCGAGCTTTTGGCCATGCCGACTCATCCAGCCGGTTTGTCGCGCTGGTGCCCCAATGACGAGCGCATAAGCAGGTACGTCTCGAGTCACGACCGCTCCCGCCCCCACGAAGGCATGCGCACCGATGACCAGGCCGCTCAGAATCGTCGCGTTGGCCCCGATCGTCGCCCCATAACGAACTCGCGTGGCGTCGAAATTGTCCCGACGATTTAATTCCGCGCGCGGATTGATGACGTTTGTAAAGACAACTGATGGTCCCAGAAAAACGAAATCTTCGATGACGACGCCGTCATAAATCGAGACGTTGTTCTGGACTCGGACGTCATTTCCAAGGATCGCGGTTGGCGCGATGAACACGTTTTGCCCAAGCACACAACGTTTTCCAAGATGCGCGCCGGAGCTTATATGACAAAAATGGTAAATCCTCGTGTTTTCACCAATATGCGCAGGTTCGTCCACGATCGCCGACGGGTGAACGAAATACGGTGGATCGCCGCGAATTTCCAAATCAGGAGGCGTTTTCATCCATCACTTCCATGAACGCTCGTGCCAAACCCCAAACCGACCGTGGACATACTCGGGCGGCCCCAAACTCTTCACCGCCGCGCTCGTCAAGCTCGCGCCGATCCAATGCACACCCGTCGCCTCGATTTTACCCGTCAACGTCGTGCGGTCCTCGAAACTCGATGCGTGTCTCGGGCTGCGGGGATCCAAGTCCCGATCGAGCACGGCATCTTCCGGACGGCCATACGCCGCGACAAACGCAAAATAACCGTAGTCCGCAACATCCACCAAGATTCGTTCGCCCGGGGGTACGGTTTGTCGAGCAAACTCGCCCGCCGCGACTTCATCCAAGCGCGGCGTAAATCCTTCCCCTCGAGAATATCCGCGCCCGAGCCCGATGCTGACGACGAAGAAACCGACGGCGACGGAGACAAACCGCACTGAACGACTCATGCGGGGCACGATGGCCGCCGACAAACTGCCGACGATCAGCGCGCACAGGAGCAAAAGCACGAGCAACGCGCGCTCGGGATGATGCGTCGGTGCTCCGTCCTTGATCATGGCGAGCGACAAGAATCCCATCTGAAAAAGCGCGGCAACCATGGGTCGCCGATAAGGCCCCAATGCTTCATACGCGAACGATTTCAATGCGGGAATTCGCCCGCCAATCAGCAAGATCGAGAGCGCACCGAAAAGCTCCGGCTCCTGCTGCAGCATCGCCGCCGGGTACGCCAACAGTCGCGCCATGGGCGCATCGTCGCTCGCTCCCAACGCCCGTTTGTACGCGGCGACGCGATTCAATGAATCGAGCGCATCGCCGCGGGCGACGTGGTTCCACACGATCCAAAGGCAAGGCCCCGCGAGCGCCAAAATGATTGCTGCTCCAAGCAAATACCGTTCACGCCCGGAAGGTTTGGCGCGACGAAGCAAATCGTACAACGTGTACGCGGCGAAAGCTCCCGCCAGAGGCCAAACGTCGTAACGCGAAAGCGTCGCTCCAAGGAGCGCCGCCGCACCCGCACAACGCGCTCGTGGGTTCGTATCGACCAACGTGCCGAGCGCAAAAACGCCGAACGCCGCCGTGAGCAGTTCGGGAACCGTCGCTACGCCCAGACGAACACTCCACGGAAAAACCGCGGCGATGATCGCGCCGATCAGTGCTCCGCGTCGATCGTTCGTCAGTCGATACGCCGCAAACCCCACGATCGCCGCGCTGGCCAACCCCAACAAAAACGCCGTGACTCGCGCGACGAAGAGCGATCTTCCCGCAACGAGCATGGCCGAGCCCGTGATCCAAAACGGAAACGGAAGCCAACTCGTCCCGGAAGCATCGAATCGCGGCGTATGAGCGAAGGTTTGGGCGATCGTCACCCGGGCGAAGTCATCGTCGCTGACCGCGCGAAAACCAAGGGCCAACGCAGCCGCACACGCGAGCGCTTTGAAGACAACGATGACGCCTAGGTCGAATGGGCGAGGTTTGAGGCTGCCTGGGGCGGCCTTCGCCTCATGCTCGGGATCAGCACGACGCGCAGTCAAGACGGGACAAACTATTTGCCTTGGGAGGAATCGTCGATGCCTTCGCCGAGGTCGCGATCACCCGCGGAAGACAAGTACGCGAGCGAGAGGCTCGTCAACATGAACACCGCGGCGCAAATGGCCGTGAGACGCGTCATGAAGTTGCCCGCACCGCGTCCGCCAAAGACCTGCGCCCCACCGCCACCCAGCCCGGACAAACCGCCGCCTTTGCCTTGTTGAAGCAGCACGACGAGGATGAGGAACACACAGACGATGACATGAACGACGTTGAGGAAAGTCTGGAGCATGGATGTTCTTCCTTGGATCAGGCGGCTCGGGACACGTCGGAATTCATGCCGCCCGAATCCAAAACGACAATGGGCAACGGGTTCTACCCTTGTTCCGCCGACTCCGCCAGTCGCTCGGCGCTGTCGATGATCTTGCCGAATCCTGCGGCATCGAGCGAGGCGCCTCCGACGAGGGCTCCGTCGATGTTGGGCTGCGCGAGCAGACCCTCGGCGTTGTCGCCTTTGACGCTTCCACCGTAGAGGATCCGGGTGACCTGGGCGAATTCGTCGCTGACGCCCGCGAGGAGCCCGCGAATCATCGCGTGCACCTCTTCCGCATCTTCAGGCTTGGCCACTTTGCCCGTACCAATCGCCCAGACCGGTTCGTACGCAATGACGCCGAATCCAGGGCGTTTCGCGAGGTCATCGAGCAGCGCACGCACCTGGCGTTCGACCACCTCGAGCGTCTTGCCGGCTTCACGCTCTTCGAGAGTCTCACCCACGCACGCGATCGGACGCAGGTCCGCGCGCATCGCGGCCACGACTTTGCGGGCGACGAGTTCGTCTGTCTCGCCAAACAGCTGCCGTCGCTCGCTGTGCCCGAGAATCACCCACGTCGCACCGGAATCAACGAGCATCGGAGCGCTGATCTCGCCCGTGAAGGCTCCCGCAGCTTCCGGATGCATGTTTTGAGCTCCAAGCATCGCCGCGCTCTTCGCTTCGAAAAGCTCTTGGGCGGTCGCGGCGAGGGCCGTGAAGGGAGGACAAACCACGACGTCGACGTGCGTCGCTTTGCGCGCCGCATCGGCGACGGCGACCGCGAGAGCACATGCATCACGGCCGCCGGCGTTCATCTTCCAATTGCCGGCAATGAGAGGTCGACGAAGAGGGTTCACGACGCCGGTTCCTCATTCACGCGCAGAGCTTCGACGCCCGGCAATTTGCGGCCTTCGATGAGCTCGAGCGACGCGCCGCCACCGGTCGAAATGTGATCGATGCCTTTGGCGACTTCTTCTCCGGCTTTGCGTACGGCCGCAGCGCTGTCGCCTCCGCCGATCACGGTAAAACCCGATGCGGTGCTCATGATCTTGGCGACTTCGAACGTGCCGCGCGAGAACGGCGCCGACTCGAACAGACCCATCGGGCCGTTCCAGAAAATCGTCTTCGCGCCTTCGATCTGCTCCGCAAACAAGGCGATCGTCCGCGGTCCGATGTCGAGCGCCATCGTGCCTTCCGGAATCGCGTACACGTCGGCTTCGGTGCCGACGGGAGACTCGAGCGAGTTGGCGACGAGGACATCGACGGGCAAGAGCAATTGCACGCCGCGATCTTTCGCCTTTTGCAAGATTGTCCGGGCCAGAGGGAGTTTGTCTTCCTCGATCCGGCTCGCCGCGGTCTTCTTGCCTTGGGCCGCCAAGAATGTGTTGGCCATGGCGCCGCCGATGCACAAAGCATCCACGACGTTGAGCAACGATTCGACCACGTCGATCTTGTCCGACACTTTCGCGCCGCCGAGCACCGCCACGTACGGTTTTTCCGGACGATCAAGCAAACGGGCCAGCGAACGCAATTCTTTGAGCATCAACAAACCGGCCGCTCGCGGACGGACGAGGCGCGCGAGCGCATGCACGGACGCGTGGGCGCGATGCGCCGCGCCAAACGCGTCGTTCACGTAGACGTCGCAAAGGGATGCCAGTTCCCGGGCAAACGCATCGTCGTCCTTCTCTTCTTCCTCGTGGAAACGAAGATTTTCGAGAAGACAAACCTGGCCCGCACGCAGGTCTTGAATGACCTTCTTCGGCGAATCACCGATGCAATCATCCGGCAAGTGCACTTCGTACCCGGTGAGCTCGGACAAACGAGCGCCACACGGTTCGAGGCTCAGGCCGTCATGCTTGCCCGGCTTGGGTCGGCCGAGGTGCGACGCGAGGATGACCTTGGCGCCTGCATCCACGGCGATCTTGATCGTCGGAATCGACTCCCGAATGCGGGCATCGTCCGTGATCGCGCCGGTCTTCTTGTCGAGCGGGACGTTGTAGTCGACGCGAATGAAGACGCGTTTGTTCGACAAACTGCCGTCCGCCGCGAGGTCCTCGATGGAGCGAATGCCGGTGAGTTTCACAGGTCAAACACCCTTCTGGGTCATGAGCAACGCGAGGTCGATCATGCGATTCGAGAAGCCCCATTCGTTGTCGTACCAGGAGAAAACCTTGGCGAAGTTGTCGCCGATGGTCTGCGTGAGCGTCGCGTCGAAGATGCTGGAGTGCGGGTTGCCGATGAAGTCACCCGAGACGAGCTGCGTGTCGCAATACTCGAGGATGCCTTTCATCGGGCCTTCGGCGGCGCGCTTCATGGCCGCGTGGATCGCGTCTTTTGTGACGGGTTTTTCCGTTTCGAGCGTGAGGTCGACGAGCGAAACATCGACGGTGGGGACGCGGATCGATTGGCCGTCGAACTTGCCCTTGAGCTCGGGAATGACTTCCGCGAGAGCTTTCGCGGCGCCGGTCGAGGAGGGGACCATGTTGACGGCGGCGGCGCGGGCACGACGCAGATCGCCTTTGCGATGCGGCAAATCCAGGATGTGCTGATCGTTGGTGTACGAATGAACGGTCGTCATGAGACCACGGACGATGCCGAAGTGGTCGAGCAAGACGCGAGCGACGGGGGCCAAGCAGTTTGTCGTACAGGAACCGCAGGACACGATGGTGTGTTTTTCCGGGTTGTACGAAGCGTCGTTGACGCCGAGCACGAGCGTGAGATCTTGGCCTTTGGCCGGAGCGCTGATGATCACGCGTTTGGCGCCGGCGTTCTGATGCAACGCGGCCTTGGCGCGGTCGGTGAACAGCCCCGTGCACTCGAAGACGATGTCGACGCCGAGGTCTTTCCAGGGAAGTTCGGCGGGATCTTTCTTGGCGAGAACGGAAATTTTCTGGTCGCCGAGCTGGATGAACCCGTCTCCATGGCTGACGCTTGCCGCTCGAAATTCGCGATGAATCGAGTCGTAACGCAAGAGGTGCGCGAGCGTGCCCGCGTCGGTCAGGTCGTTGATTGCGACGATCTCGAGATCTTTTTCGCCGCGCTCGACCAAAGCACGCACGATACAGCGACCGATCCGGCCGAACCCGTTGATAGCGATCTTCGTAGCCATCGAAGAGACTCCTCGGAAAAGTGTTGAATGCGGGCCGTTACGTAGTCAGGTGCAACAGCTTGGTCAAGCAGCTCCGCAGTGGTTTTGCCCGGCAACATGCCCGGTGCGGTAACGCTTGGATTTGCGCTATGCGGCAACGTCGTGCGCAAAGGCGGATCCGTCTTCCGCGATGACGATGACGCGCGGTGAACGCAGGTGAACGTTCAAGAGCCGCCCGGTGACCGCCGCGTCGAGCGGAATGCGAACCCATTGCTCGTCGCGACGCGCCAGCAAACGAGCATCCGCACCCACGGCCCACATGGCCCCCGAGCGCGCGTCCGCTGCAATTTGATAGAGATCCCGCGTCGTTTGTACGCGTTCGAGCGTGACCGTCGCCGGCCCGCCCACGGGTGATGCTTCGATGCGCAACGCGTGTCCACCACCGCCCACGGCATGCGCAGCACCGAACAGGCTGCTCGTCACCGCATACAAATGCCCCGATCGCGCCCAGGGTACGTCGCGACAACCCTGCTCGTGAAGCTCGACGATCACGCCATCCATGCCGACCGCCAAGATGGTTCCGTTCGACAAACGCGTGACGCCCGTGAGCCCGGGCGTCGCCTCGACCGGGACCATCGTCGCCGGTGCTCCTCGCGGAAGGATGACCGCCGCACCGATGGACCGTGACGTGTCCGTCCCGACGAACACCACGCCGAAATCATCCGCGTGAGCGGCGTTGATGGTGAAGTTTCGATTGGGAAGGGTGATTTTTTGCGCCGCACCTCGAGCCGTCAGGACGCAGCAAAAATCCGGTTCGCCGTACAGGAGCAGTTCACCCGAGGGCAGACGAGACAAACCTCGCACGGCCTTCGCGTCCACGCCCATGGGCATGGGCACTCGCGACCACGCGCCCCGGACGAGACGATAAAGTCCACGTGTTCCCGCGGCCAGAATCGCTCGTCCGTCTTCCACCAGAAGCGAGGCATGCAGACGTTCGAGACCGATCGGCGGACCGAGCGTTTCCCATTCGACTCGCGCGTCGAGCATCGGATCCGACAAGAGCCCAACCGACGTGTGTTTGTCGGAGTTCGATGCGCCAAACTTCGGAGGCATCGGGCCGCCCGGTCCCGCGTAACTCGGTTCGTCCACGAGCCACTCACCGCTCGCCGTCGGACGTACGGCTTCCTTGAGGATGGCATCCACGTCGAGCCAAAACTGATGCACCGATGGATGACGTAGCGATGGATCGTGGTGAAGCGCTCGAGCAAGGTGTGCGTCGAGGGAGATGACGAGGTCCGGTCGATCGCGCAGTTCGACCGGCAACGTGGCCGAGGTTTGTCCAAGCGCCGGGGCTGGACCGAGCATTTTTTGATGAGCGAGTTCGACCGTGGGTTCTCGGGCAAACGCCTGCGTACCGCAGAGAACTTCGTACAGTATGGCCGCGAACGGAAAAACGTCGGTGGACCAGCCGAGCTGCGTCTGGATCAGCCCCGATCGTTCGGGCGCGAAGTATCCGACGTGCGGACGCGGTCCGGATTCGTCGTGCGGCACGATCGAGGCGATTTCATTTCCGTCGTCGGGAATGACGAGAATGATGTTGGCCGGCGGCAACGCACCTCGAATGATCCCCGATTCGTTCAGGGTGGCGAGGGCTCGCGCTACGTGACCCAGAATGCGTCGGGCACGGGCAACGGGAATGCCAAACCCACCATGCGCCGCAATGACGCGTTCGAGGGTTTGCCCTGGAGCACGTTCGTTCAAGGAGGACCTGCTGCTTGGAAAAGGGAGAACCGGTGAAAACGTTACCAGTTCAAAAGATAGGCGGCCAAGAACGCGGCGAATCCGTCGCGTTCCCGACGGAGATCACGAAACGCCGAGGAGCTGAACGAGCTTGTCGCGCGTCGTCAAACCGATAAGTTGTCCCGCTTTTTGGCCGCCCTTGAAAACCAAGACGGTCGGGACGCTGCGCACGCCGTATTTGGCCGTGACTTGCGGATTGGCGTCGATATCGACCTTGCCGACCTTCACTTTGCCCACGAACTCGTCCGCAATCTTTTCGACGATCGGCGCAAGTGCTTTGCAGGGGCCACACCACGTGGCGGTGAAATCAACAAGTACGGGCGTATCGGACTTCAATACGTCGCTGTCGAAGTTCTTTTCCGTGAATTCAAGGACGTTCTTGCCTGCCATGGTGCCTCGCTGTTCGTCGGATTCGCAGCTTCGTCGCCACATCCGACATTCCTTTCCGCTTGGGCAACGAAACGTAACTTCGCGATCGCCGGTCGACAAGGCCACTCGTGAAGATTGTCCTCGAAGCATCCGTGACCAACGGATCAACGCACCATTCCGCGACGCGACATCGATACGACGCGGCCAAGCGCGACGACTTTGAGGGCGGCGGGATGATTTTCGTATTCGTCCTGCTGCATGTGCGCTTCGGCAATGAGCCGCGCTTTGAATCGCTGAAACATGGGCAATTTCTTCGAAAGGCTTTCCGGCAAATAAGCCGGCAATGGCTGTTGCGCTCCCGAAGGCAAAAGCACGCTTCGAATCCACAATTCGCCGAATACCGTGCGTTTTTGATAATGGCGCTGCTCGAGCAACATGCGATCGGTATGCGAATCCAGATAACTCGGCGGCAACATCCGATTTCCCTGGGCAAACGCTTCTTTGACCCGCAATGTCAGCCCTTCGGCCACGCCGCTCGAACTCTGCAACCAAGGCGTCTTTAATAGCTCGTTCACCGTATCGACGGTTTCTTTGAGCTTCTTGTCGCCTGCAATCAGCGGCGTTACCGCCGTCACCGTCGCTTTGAGCGTTTCGAGTTCGTCGAATGGGAACGATATCTCACCCGTGACGAGCACCAGCGGCGGCGTGAACGTTCCGTCTTCCGCAACGGCATCGACGATCGCTTCTTGAATCCCTTCGGCATCCGTCGTTTCGCCCTTGGTGAGCACCGCGAAAACATCGCGTTTGTCCCGGACCTCGGGCGGATCTTCGGGCGGAGGTTCGTCGTCGAAATCGAGATCTCGCGGCGGAGGACGAAGTTTGTCCAGGATTGGTTTCCACTTGGGATGTTCCCGGAGCTTCGAAACGCTCTCCGGATCGAACCAAAGCAAGTCGATCACGTCGCGCGCGGCATTACGCGTCGAAAATGTCGTGCGTACGGCGGGAGCCGGCGAACCGTTCGATTCCCGGTCGCTCGTGCCGCTCGACCATTGCGTGGCGATGGCCGCGGCATTCGATGCAGCTGCGACGCCCGCTCCCGCCGCATTGGCCACCATGCCGGGCGGTGGAGGAGCCGCGGACGAACCGCTCGAAAATGCAACGGCGGCGGCGGCCGCTCCCAGCCCGACGGACGCCATGGCGGTCGCCGTAGCTGCCACGGGACTCGGACCAGACAAACTCACGGCGGGAAGATTGTCGCCGGTTGCTCGGGCTCCGGAGTTTGCCCAGGGACTGTCGAGGGGCGACGCTGCGGCGGCCGGAGGTTGCGGCACCATGGGCGGTGCAGCGGGCAGAGGCGGAGGAGGAGCAGGCAGCGGTGGAGGCGGGGCGACGACGGGCGAAACGGAGATTTGCGACGCGGACGAAGGCTTGGGCGTCGAGGCAAACGGTGTGGCATTCGGGATGTTTGTCGGAGGAGGCGGGGCCGCCGGCATTCCTTGGCGCGTGCTCGAAAGCCACTTCGGTGCGGCGTCTCCGGGAACGGCAAGATCGGAAGCCGGAGCCGAACCGTTCTGCGCGACAAACGGGAGGATGGTATTGGCTTGGGGACGAACCGGAGGCGTCGGCAGCGGTCCGATGGTCGTGGCTTCGGGCGGAGCTTTTGACGATTCGGCCGGGCGCGACGGTCTGGCTGGAGCGACAGGCGAAGGCATGCTGACGGATTCGCGGCGCGGCTCGGAATCATGCGCGGGGGCGACAGGTCCCAAGCCCGCAAAATGCCGCTCGACATCGGCCCAAACGAGGCGTTGTCCGGGTTCTTCCATGGCGACGACGACGCGCCCCGTGGTGGTGGGTCGTTCGAGGACCATTTGACCTCGCCAAACCACGGTGCATTGCTGCCGGTCGGTGTCGATCCAGAGTGTGTCACAACGAACCGCGACTTCTTGGGCCGCATTGCCCGCGCGAACGGCAAATACGCGCGGATGGAGCCCGGGCAAACTCGTGATGAGTCGCGGCTGCTGCGGATGTAGGTTTTCGAGCACGATGCGTTCGTTGTCGCGTAATTCGTCGAGCTGCTGATCGGGCGGAGCGCAGTTGAAAAAAGACGGATCGATATCTTCGGGCAACGGATGATTGCGCAGGTTGTGCCAGGAAAAAGTCGCGGCGTGTTGTCCGAGACGATCGACACGTCCCGGCCACGCCGGCGCGATGGGGCCGTATCCAATCGATGGAATCACGTCATTTCGCGATTGGATGTGCAGGCCCGGCGGTTGAAGGTTTGGCAGGGGCGTCAAGCCGTGGGCATCGAAAGGTGCGTCAGGACGAACTCCGACGGGGTTGTACGTATCGGGTCCACCAGCGGCGCGTTCGTAGCGCAGGGGAACTTTGGTGACACGAGCGCCTTCGCGCAGGCTGCCGTCGATGGCAAACGCGCGTTCTCCATGAGCTTCGACGGCTTTGTCCATGGATCCGACGACGAGGCGCGTCGGGATCGAGCGGACTTGTTCGCCTCGCGGGGCAAAAGCGTGTCCGACGAGCACGACATCGGCGCGAACTTTGAAAGGAACGAGGTCATTGGGCGAATAGAGACTTCGCGCGGGATCGTCGTTCCAGTGGTTGTCGTCTTCGTTCGGGTCGTCTTGATCTTGCGAAAGACGCGCGAGCGTCGGGTACAGGTCGAACGTCGCTTTGCTTATGATCGTGAGGACCGAGCCGCCACGCTGCCTTTGCCAAAGCAACGACGTGACGCGGAAAGGACAGACCGAAACGACGTCCATGAGGTGGACGATAGTAGTCGAGGAGTCGGGAGAGGGATATGGGGATGTCGAGACCGTGGCGGGTCGTATCGCAGACTTCGTTTCGTCGCCGAGCGTTCGGACCGAGGTGTCGAGATACGAGGGGGCCGGGACGTTCGATTAGCGCGCCGGCGAATCATTGGTTTCGGTGCTGAGGATTCCGTTGCCCGGCAATCGTCCCGCCAAACGATTTGCATCGGGTTTGACCTAGGAAACCTCGAACGAATTCGACGGGGTGGTTTTTCTTTGCCGCGTCGTCAATGCAACGTATGCCAATCGCCTTCGTGTTCGACTTTCGGCACTTCGGCTTCCAGCGGAATCGTCGCTCCCGTACTTTCCCCACGTCCGCGCGCAGGCAAGCGTTCGGCTCGCGCGACCACCATATCGATGATCGAAATGCGCTCGGGCTGGGGTTCGATTCGTGCATCGTCACGTAATGGTTTTTCCTGGCGACCTTTGCGCTCCAGCCAGAACTTGCGGGCCCAAATCGCTATGGCAATCACCGCCCAAATCGCCATTGCGCCCAAAAATACCGGCAAAAATCCATAACGACGCGCCATACTCGCGCGCCAACCCTCTTCCACCTTCGACGTCGTCATTCCGTACGCCGCAGGTAAGGCCGAATCGAAATGCTCACCATTACGTGTGCGTTCGAGCAAGTTCGCGAAAGACTTTTGGCGCGGTTTGTCCGACAAATACATCAGAAAATCCGCCGCGTGGGCGTACGCCGCCGATGATTCGGGCGCGTCGGCGGGAAATCGGGCGTGCATTTCCGCAATGCCCAAAAGTCGCTGCTGCATCGCCGCCATGACCATCGCTTCGGCGCGCATCGAACGACCATCGCCCGCCATGGACGCCGCGTATCCTTCGTGAAACCACACCGGCACCGCGTGGTCCTCGAGCACTTCATCGAGCGCCAGATGCGCCAAGGCATGTGTGAGCGTCGTGCTCAAATCGGTCGGCTCGAGCGATCGCGACGATCCAAGGCTCGTCAGAATCAAACGCTGCTTCGAAAAGGCAATGGCCGGCGCATAAGGCGAAATGTCCTCCAACGGGCCCAACGTGCGCATTTCTTCCGGAATTGCCGCAATGCGAATTTCCAGCGTCGATAAGACGTCCCGTCCAAGCTGTGCGCGCAGTCGATCCCGCGCCCGCACCATCGAGGGCATGACCGCACGAACTCGTTCGTGCGCTGCAGGATGGTAAACAAACGACAAACCTTGCTCCAGGGCCTCTCGATACGCGGGAGGTTTCGCCGGGGTCGTCGCGCGAGCGTTCGTCACGACAGGCGCATCATACGGCCGGGTCAAGGATTGCGCCGACGTTTGGGCCGTGACGCCGAGTGCGGCTGGAAAAACCGCCGCCACAACGAACAGCCCCCGCAATCTCATGGCCCCACTTGACCCCGCAAATGCACGGTGTCGACGTCGTCTTTCGTCACTTGCGAGGTGATCAGAATGGCCGCTCCCGTGGCTACCACCGCTCCCAACGGGCCCCAGAACCAAGGTGACTTGTACCAGGACGAACGTTTGTCCGGGACCTGTTTCGCCGGAACTTCGACCTTGCGCGGGGCGATCGCCCCCGAAGCCGGTGCCGTCGCGGGGGCCGGAGGTACGAAAAGCTGAAGCAATACGGAGGTTGCTCCGGGCCAGCCGTACTTCACGACGTCCGGCTCCTGCCTTTCGGTCGTGGCTTCGAGCAGCACGGATTCGTATTTGGCCCGATCGACACGCACGACACGAGCGGTTGGACGATCCGCCGTCATCGATACCGCGACGACGATTTCGACATGGCGCTCGAGACCGATGGCGGCGAGGAGCTTGGCGCCGAGATCATCGGGTGTCGTCGGCAAAGATGCTCGAACTCGCGCCAAGGATTGCACCGGTTCGGGAGCATCCGGGGCCGGCGGTTCACCGGTGAGAACGCGGACGGTGGTTTCATCGACCGTCGGTTGGAGGCGTTCGTTTCGATAAACTTCACGCGCCAAGGCTTTCGTGGCGGCCGTGACGTCATTGCCCAAGGCGATCACGAGCGCGCCGTGCGCAGGTTGCGTCGGCGCTTCTGCTCGAGCATCGGCGGGGGATGAGGCAACGGTCGCACCGGCAAACGCGAACGCCACGAAAGTTCGACGCATGGGCGCATTGTACGAATACAAAGGGCTCCGGTCAAAACGTTCGCGGGATCGATTTGTCACAAGGAACGTTCGTAGACGCGATACTTCTTGTAAACGCGGCCGCCCATGAGGCGAATGCCCGAGTTGATGGCGGCGTTGTCTTCGAGGGTCCAGCCAAGTTCGCCGTGGGTCATGCCGAGCTTTTGAGCGGCGTGGTTCATCGCGACGTACAGGTACGCCGACAAACCCATGAATCGACGCACATTTCGGTATTTTTTGCGCACGCCGAGGATGATGAGTCGGCCGCTCTTGGCGCCGTTCACTTTGAGGCGCCACAGAAGCTTCGGGATCGTGAAGACGGAGAGTTTGCCGTCGAAGTCGCGGACGAGGTCGTTGATGTTGGGCAAGGCCAAAGCGACGGCGGCGGGTTCGCCGTTGATCGACACGATGAAGGTCAATTCGGGGACGAGAATGAGTTTCAGGTCGGCGGCCATTTTGGCGAGCTCGGATTGGGATAGCGGGACAAACCCCCAATTTTCGCTCCAAGCGTCATTGAAAATATCCATGATGACGCGGACTTCATCGAGCATGCGGCCGGGATTGACCGGACGAACCGTGACCTCGGGCATGGCGAGGATTTCGTCGTGGGCTTTTTGAGCGCGCGGGGGGACTTGGCCCACGGTGTATTTCCACGCGAAGACGTCTTTGATTTTGGAAAAACCCGCCTGTTCGATGAGGCCGCCTTGGTACGCGCGATGATGGGGCATCATGATGACCGGGGGATGCTCGAAACCTTCGACGAGGCAGCCCATTTCTTCATTGATGTTGAGCGACATGGGGCCGCGCAGGCGTTTCGTGCCGTGGCCGGTGACCCAGGAAGCGGCTTTGTCGAGCAAAACGCGGGCGACGGAGGCATCGTCGATGGTATCGAGAAAACCGAAAAACCCGGCGTCGTCCTTGTGCCTTTCAAGATGGGCGTGGTCGATTTGCGCGGTGATCCGTCCGACGCGTTTTCCATCGCGATACGCAACGAAAGCGGCCGCTTTGCCGTGTTCGAAGAAAGGATTTTTCTTGGGATTCAAACGATCTTCGACGTCCATGTCGAGAGGGCGAATCCAGGCGGGATCGTCGGCGTAGATATCACGCGCCAGGTCGAGGAAGTCTCGGAGGCGCTTTTTGTCGCCGGGGGCGATTTCGACGATGTGCAAGGTCATGAGGTTTGTCTGTGTTTTTCAGGTCAAACGGCGCTTCGATTATGCAAAACGTACGAACTGCCGCAAGACAATCCAACCGGAACACGCATGGTGTAGCGGATACCGATCGGATTGTCACTGGGTTTCACTCGAACCTACCCGGAGCGACGTGCTCCGGGATTCGTATCGGGGAATGGGCGGGATGCGGATTGGTTTGTCGGCTCTACAATGCGGACAAACTCAATTGAGCTGAATGTTGAAGCCGGAGGTGCCGTTGTTGCCCTTATTTCCGATGCCGCCTTCGGGGTTTGTCCCGCCATTGGCACCGAGGCCCACGGCGCCCGTGGAGCAGCTGTTGGTCATGAAGGTGAAGGTGACGGCCGCGGTACGAGCAAGGCAGGCGCTCGGGCCGCCGCCACCGCCGCCGCCGGGTCCGCCTGCGCCGCCTTTTCCGCCTGCGCCGCCGGGTCCGCCGGGTCCGCTGTCGTCGCTGTTGCCACCGCCGGTTCCGCCGACGCCACCTGTTTGTCCAAGCGCACCATTGCCACCAAGGCCGCCATTGCCGCCGGCGCCGAGCAGGATTTCATTGGCCGTCATGATGATTTTGCCCGAGACGGCGAAGACGCCGAAGCTTCCGCCACCACCTTGACCGCCGCTGCCGCCATTGCCGCCTTTTCCGCCGCATCCGCCGCTGCCGCCGCCGCCGCCTTTGTCCCAAGCGCCGAAGCAAAGACCGTCGCCTTTGCCACCGCCGCCGCCACCACCGCCGCCGCCGCCATTGGCGGTCATTGCATTGGCTCCGGCCGTGCCGGCCGCAGGCTGGTAGACGTGGCCCATTGCGCTTCCCAAGTTTGCGCCGCCTTGTCCGGGAGCGCCTTGCGATGAACTGGTTCCAGGAGTGCCGGAGCCGCCCGCGACACCGGGCGATCCGACTGCGGGCGTACAGGCATTGGCGCCTGCGCCATTACCTCCGGGCGTCCCGCCAAACCCTTGCGCACCGGCTTGACCCGATGCCGCATCGGAGCCGCCGTCGCCGCCTTTGCCTCCGGGCGCGTCGCACGTGGGGGCTACTCCGCCAAACCCGGAATTGTTGTTCTTCTCCGCTCCGGCGGTTCCATTGATTCCCGAAGGCGCTTGCGTGACTTGTTGCGCCGCACCGTTCGTGCCTTTGGTGCCATCCGTGCCATTACCAATGGTCATCTTGTTGTACCGGACGTACAACGTTCCGAGGCCGCCGCCGAGACGAACGCCGTAGGTGCTTTCGCCGGCGCCCATGGGCGTTTGTGCCAAAACCGTAATGCCTTCGATATGCGTTTCGGCATCGATTTGCGGGGCGTAAAACACCGTGCCCGTCGCGCGAACCGTCGTCGTCACATTGGGTGAACGACGGAATTTGAAATCGGCATCATTTTGGTCGAATCCGCCGTAAATGCTGATGCCCGACGCGACCGTGACCGCTTCGTCATAGATTTCACCCGACAAACACACCGCCGGTACACCGACCGCTTTGGCTTTATCGATTGCCGCGGCAATCGTTTTCATCGGATCCATACGCGTGCCGCCGGCCGCATCACTGCCTTGGCCGACCGATACGTACACGCAGTTTTCCACGACGAAATCGCCGCCGTCACAGTTGTCGTCCTTGTATTGATCGTCGACCGGATCGCTCGCTCCCGTCGGCGTACACGCATATTCGCATCCGCATTCGCCCGTGAGCTTGTTTCCGTCAATGTTGTACGTGTTGAGCGGACACCCGTTCATGCAGGGATCGACCATACCCGAGCTGGAGGTGCTGGATGTACTGGACGAACTCGCCATGCCTCCGCCCGAGCCTCCTTCGCCGCCGGCGCCGCCTGTCCCGGACGAACTGGTTGAACTGGACGAACTGGTACTCGACGCACTCGAACTGCTCGAGCCCATCTGGCCGCCCGTGCCATTTCCTCCGGAACCTCCGGTTCCTTCGCCACCGGCCCCCGAGCTGCTGGATTGAGTGTTGCCACCTGAGGTAACGGAACCTCCTTCGGCACATCCGGCGGCCGAAATTGCGAGGGATCCGAATACCAAACTAAGAACTGTACCAAGGTAATGTCGCGCGCGCATGGCGTCGAGTTAATCCTGCCTCGGCGCATTTGGCAAGTGTTTTCGGCACGAAGTCCAAATCCACACCCGACGCAATATGCCGCTTCGGAATTGACACACTGCGGCTATGCACGAATTCATTGACGTGACGCGTTCCCATTGGCACCATCGTTCCCCATGAAACATCATCGATTCGTATTCCTTGCGCTTTCGTCGTTCGCTCTCTATGCCGCCGGCCTTGCCGCATGCGCTCCCGACAGCACGATCTCTTCCTCGGGAAATCCCGGATCCTCGGGAAGCGGGGCCGGCAGCAATGGCAGCTCGAGCGGTGACGGGGGAGGAATTCTTTTTGGCGACGGTGGTCCCACGCCCGGAGACGACGGCGGGCTCACGCCGGATTCCGCTTGCGGCGCCGTATCCGAAAAAGGCAAGGCGATTCCTCTGAGCCTTTACATTGCATTCGATAAATCGAGCTCGATGGTCACGGGCAACAAATGGGAATACGCCAAAGCCGGTCTCGGTGCATTCGTGGCTGATCCCGTGTCTGCGGGGACATCGGTGGCGCTGAACTTTTTCCCGTTGCCCGATGAATCGACGTGCGATCAATTCAAATACCAAACCCCCGTCGTTCCTTTCGGCGACTTGCCCGCCAATGCGCAACCCATTCAAAATGCAATCGCTGCGGAGACACCGAATGGATTCAAAACCCCCATTTACCCGGCGCTCGGCGGGGCCATTCTGGCGTGCGCCGATACGCTGCAACAAAAACCGAATACGGCCTGCGCCGTGCTGCTCGTGACCGACGGAGCGCCCGTGGGACCGGCTCCTTTGTGCGGAGGCGTCAATCCGGAAGATCCGGCGGTCATTGCGTCGCTCGCGAATACGGGCCTCAAGAACTTCAAAGTGCTCACGTTCGTCATTGGTTTGCCCGGGATACCCAAAAACGTGGCCGATCAAATCGCCGTCGGCGGCGGTACCGATTCCGCGATTTTGGTCAGCGACGTGAACGTGCAACTGGAATTCCAAAATGCATTGGCGAAAGCCCGCGGAAAAGCATTACCTTGCGAATTCGAACTGCCCTCCAAAGTCGCCGGAGGCGAAATCGACACGACGCTCGTGAACGTGCAGTTTACTCCGTCGGCCGGCGGCAATGCGCAAACCATTCTGCAAAATGCCGATTGCGCCGGCGGAGCGGGTTGGTATTACGACAATCCGCTCGTGCCGACGAAAATCCAATTGTGCGCATCGACTTGCTCGGCCGTGCGCGCCGATTACGGTGCTTCCATCGATATTTTGCTCGGATGCAAGACCGAAGTGGCCAAATAATTCAGCGCCGAGCGTTTTTCCTGGCCCAAGCTATCCCACTCATCAAATCGGCCTTCGCCACGAACGCGCTCATATCCACGCCGAGCTCCACGAGCGATCTGGCCACCGCAGGCTGCATGCCCGTGAGCGCCACGTCGGCACCCAAAAGGCGCACGGCTTGCGCGACCCGCAACAACCCCTCGGCCACGTCGTTGTCCACGCCGGGAACACCCGTGACATCCAGAATGACAAACTCGGCGGCCCGCGCCGTCACGGCTTCCAAAAGCGTCTCCGTGACGAGCATCGCGCGCTCCGGCGTGAGGGTTCCGACGAGCGGCATGACGAGCGTATTGGCGGCGAGCGGAATGATGGGTGCCCCAAGCTGGCGCAAATTCTCCCGTTGCGCGTCGATGATTTGCTGCTGCATCACCACGCGTTCGTCGTCTTTGCGCTGCTGGTCCGTGACGTCCTGAATGATCCCGCAAAGCCGATAAGGTTTTCCCGTTTCATCGCGAAACAAATACCCATGGGCAATCAAGGAACGGATTTCACCATCGGGACGAACCAATCGATGCTCGACGAAATACGATGATTCCTGCTGGGCAAACGCTTGTTCGACACGTGCCGCCGCGCGCGCGCGATCGTCCGGATGAACCAGCCCCAAGTAAGCTTCGAGCGTTCCGGCGAAGGTTTCGCGCGTGACGCCGTAAATCGCCAACGTCGCGTCGGCCCACGTGACTTTGTTGAGCGAAATGTCCCATTCCCAAAGCCCGATTTCCGCGCTGTCAAGCAATGTCAGCACCCAGTGGGGATGCTCTTCACGGTCCTTCGCTTCGGCGGCAATACGCGCTTCCAGCTCGGCAATACGCTTTTGTGCCGCGTCCAGCGCAGCTTGAACTTCGGTGAGAGCTTGCTTTTCGTCGATCATCGCCCGCGCATGATCGGCGGAAACGATGCGCCGGTCAATTCGAATCGCCCGATTGAGTCACGGTCCCGGATTCGGGCTGGGCGCTTCTCCCGACGGATCGTGCGGCAACGAGCCTCGACGCGAGCGGAAATAAAAATACGGCGTGTGCTGGAGAAAATTCGAAACGCGCGACGTATAAATATCCGCCGAGCGTTCGATTTGGCGCGCCAGATGGCTCTTGTCGTTGCCGGTACGTAACAGAAGGCCCCAATTCGGATTGGAAACTTCCCCGGCGGCTTTCGCGAGCGGTGCAATACGCTCGTCAAGTTCGACCAGAGCCTGCTTCATGGCCTGCGTGCGCAATTCGATCTCGTCGAGCGTCGGAGCTCCTGCGGGTACCTTATCGCCGGATTTGCGCCTTTGTTCGATCAAGCGCAGTTGGCAAATGGCCAATTCTTTCGCTTCTTTTTCCTCCATCAATGCGGCCAGGCGCGCTTCGTCCACTCGCGCGGCATGCGAAGCCTGCACCTCGTCTTCGAGCTCGCGCAGAATGAGCGCCGTGCGCCACCGCAGAATGCTCGAGGAAACGCGCACATCGCCCCAAATATGGTCGCCGACGTAAAGGATTTCGTCGCCCGAAATACCCAATGATTTTTCCACGATCATGGCGTCTCCGCCCAAATACCATTGACCCATGACGATGGGGCCATTGGACGGCGCACACAAACCATCTTCGGTGACGACTCGAAAAAGAGGCGAACGCTGCATGAAGAATTCAGGTTTTCGAGCCTGGACGATGACGACATCGAAGAGGTTGCGCCAGGACATACCCTCGGGCAAAAATCGCCCGTACGCATATCCCATCATCGCATCGGTGTAGCTCCATTCGGAGTTCGTAATCAGAAGCAGTTTCTTGCCGGCGCGTTTTTGGTCGATCAAGGCTTGCGGCGCGTCGGGATCGAGTACGACGAAACGATCGGGGTCGGCGACGATATCGGCTTTGAGGCGTCCTTCCGTATGCGCTTCATCGAGGCCTTTTTTCGTTAATCGATACAATTGCTCGTAGCTGGTGCCTGCAGGCAATTTTCCCGCATCGAGCAAATCCACGAGCCCGGCGTACATGCAGGCTTCGGAGACGGAAAACAGCGTATTCAGAAAGACAAACCTGGCTTCGGACAAATCGACGATCGTTCGGGCATACATGCGGCGCATGTTGTCGAAATCGACGAATTGCGTGCCGTGCATGGCTCGCTTGACGTAGCCGAATCGATTCACTTTGAGCAAATTACCCTGCTCGATATCGATGATGAGCCCGCGAATGACGAGATTCGGATCGAAGGAGAGATTTTCGACGGGGAAGTTTCGCGCCAAGAGCCACGATTTCAAATGCTCGAAAGCCAGGCGTTCCCACTCGTCCACGCGGTAATGAATCAGCGTATAGTCCATGTCGTAGCCGATCGCCTTGATCGACCGCATGTTCATCGTGCGATTGCAGAAGATGCCGCGTTCTCGTGGAGGTGGTCCGGGCAAACCGTCGAAGTCCGTCATTCGTGAAAAACTCCCGGACGTCGAATACCAGACGAATGGGCTTTACGCAAGTTTTCAGTATGCCGGTTTGACCATTGCGTGGGGCGAAGCGAGGCCCGACTTGAAAAACTCGACATATTGGGCTTGACCCTCGGGAGCGAAGATCAGCTCGCCGTGGACGGCCTTTTTACCGCCGTTGATTTTATCGAATTGGCTCATGACCAGCGTCGATCCGGTGGCTCCGTTTGCCGAGAGGGGACCTGTTTTTTCGGGCAAACCGCTGACGGGTCGAAGGGGATTGACATGCGTCGCCCCCATGGCTCGAGCCAGCGCTTCACTCGAAGAATTCGGGACGATCGTGTCATTCAGCACGACTTGCAGCAAAATGTCGCGCGGTTTTGCTCCCGTCGTTCCCGGAAGTTCATCGAGCGCGCAAAAGCGCGAATAATTGAGCGGATCGCCCGGATCCACGACGGCTTGCGAGACCGCGAAAAACCGTCCCAATGCTCCATCCGGGGTATTCGGCGGGCGAAACAAATTCACCAGAACGCTGAACGTGCCGGAATCTCGGAGCAATTTCATCAAGCCGTCACCACCGACGTTCCACACGGCATGCGTGATTTCCGGCGCCAGGGCCATGATCGTCGAGCCTTGGACCGAACCGAATGAATGCCCGATGTACAAAATGCGCGAAGTATCCAAATCCGCAATGCCATCCGGGGCGCCCGCCGGCAACAAATCCAGCGTATTCAGCGATTGAATGAATCTCACGAGCTCGAGTTGGTCGGACGCCATTTGGCGAAAGTTGTCCCGAGCTTTGCCGATGTCGAACGTTTGGTTTTTGTCGTCGACTCCAAAAAAGTAATATGCGGCAAACAGCGCGTTTTGATTGGGATCGCGCGCCCGCGAACCATGCTCCGGCGAATCGATTCCAAAGATCGCCGCTCCCTTGGGATCGATGCCCGCCAAACGTTCCGCCGTGCCCCATGTTCCGTCCTTGTCGCCGCCCAATCCGTGCCCATAAATGACGACGGGACGTTTTCCAGAGACTTCCGCATTGGAGAAGGCCAAAAACAATTCGAGCTCCGCGTTTTTCTGGACCACCGGCACGCCGTCCTTGAATTCCCACGTGCCCGTCTTATCCGCTCGATATTCCGGAGCTGCATATTTGGCCTTGAAACGAACTCGCCCGCCGGCTTCCGGGCCTTGCTCCACTTCCCACGGCAAAACAAGCGCCGGTACGGGGTTTTTCCGGGCCGCCATGCCGAGCGCTTCGATGCCCGAACGAATGGTCGCCGTCGTGAACGCTGTCGCCAAAACGACATCACTGCGCTTCACGCCCACACTTTTTTCGATTTCGTCGAGCGCGTCCGAGACCTCTTTGCCATACTCGCCCTCCGCTCCCGCGCCGATCAATGCGTCCATCTCGGGCGATCGATCCATCGGCCGACCGTCTTCGGCATGCAATCGATTCGTAACGACAAACGCGTATCGATTTCCCGGACGCAGCGGAATGGCCGGTTCGGCAATGAGTGTAAAATCGTCGGGATAATATCCATCGTCCGGTTGAGCATACCATTGCGGAATCAATCCCACGGGCCGACCTTTTTCGGGCGACGCCGGGTCGACATCGACGAGGTAAAACGGCGCGTCGGGTTTTTGATAATCCGCGGCATCGAGAATCGGTCCGAGAAGCGGGGGTTCGGCGTCCGGAGCGAGCACCAAGCTGCGCGCGTCAATCGGGCCGCTGAAATTGACCACGACCCCGCCCACCGTAGAAAACCCGTCCATTTCATTGAGCTGCACGACGGTCGTGTCGTAACCCGCAATGAGCTCGTCGCTGGTGACATCGGGCCCGATGTGCACACGACGTCCGGTCGCGGTGGTCGCATCGGGCAGCGTGTACCGATCCGAAGGATATGGTGACAAAGATGTTTCGGCGGGTTTTCCATAAAGCGCCGTAATGTGCGGCGCCGTTACCAATGTGGCGGGATCACTGCATGCGGTAAAGACAAACGGGGCGAGCATCAACGAAAGCCATTGTCGCATGCCCCGAGGTTATCATGGGTGATGTCCACCTTGGGACGAAATTACGCGTCACGGCACGGTCGTCGAGGCATTCGATACGCGTTCCGGAAGCGGCGGTTTTGCCTTCATCATCGCCGTGAACGTTCGCGCGGCTGCGGTATCCACGGCGGAAAGAACATCCATCGACGAAGGCGGAACCGTTTGAAACAAAAGCTCGGCGGCGATTTCGAGCGCTCCATCCGGCACGTTGAAACGATACGTGACGAGGTCGCCGGCCGGGACAAACGTCGGGTCATTTCCGGTGCCCACGGGCTTGGTCATGGCCGCCGTTACATGCGCGGCGGACCAACCCGCCGGCAACAAGCGATTGTCCTTCACGTACCCCGTCGCTCGCAGCAATACGTGCGTCGGTTTGCCCATCGCATCCGACATGACCGCTTCATACACCTGCACCTCGTCCTCTTTCGTGATTTCGTCGCGATGCGGCAACAAGACGTCGGGACCATCGAGGCGCTGGTTTTGCGCATTCACGATTTTCCCCTGCCCATCGAACTTTCCCGATTCGAAGACGATCCCGCCATTTTTGTCCTTGGCCAGCAGATGAATCCACGCGCGACGTGAAGGATAGGCCGTGGGGAATTTGTGCCCCGAATGATTCTCGACCACGATTTCGAGCGTGAGTTGCCCATTGGCTCGTTCGGCCTTTTGGATGCGAATGTTTGCAGCTTTGCCGATATTACGCCGCGTGTCTTCTGCGGCGGTCACGAGCTCGTTTTGCGGAACATTCGTCCCGGTCCAAGCGGCGTTATCGGCCAAAACGTCCAGCATATACGCGTTTCCTCCGACCAGCGTATGTCGACCCACGGGACTTCGCGGATCCAAGAATGGCGGACGATTGGAGATTTGCGTCGTAATGGTTTTCCCATCTTCGTCGATCGTGGGGACGTGACAACCGGCGCAGCTTCGGGCCGTCGGACCCGAGGAAAAACTCGAGTTCTGCCATTCCAAAAACGGAACTTGTTCGGGCACTTCGGGGCCCGTGGGATTACCCTTGTCGTCGAGGGCTCGGGTAATCACGGTATGACACGTGGCGCATAAACCGCTGTCCGTGACGTGATTGGAATACGTCGGCGTGAAGTTCACGTTGTTCATCATGGGCATCGTGAACGGATTGGTGTGCGGCCCGTACATGCGGCGCTCCGTTCCAATGATGTATTGCCCGGTAAAACTCGATGCCTGGCCGAAATTGTCCGGTTTTATTTGATGACAAACCGCACATCCCACGCCTTCGCGAGCCAAATGTCCGGTGCTCGAGGTATTCGTCGTGATGTCGTCGAACGTCAGATGCGTACCGGATTTGCCCAGCGTGACGGCCGCCGCCGGCGCATGACACCGCGTACATGTCGCTTCGATGGTCTCTTTGGCCCCCGGATTGTCCGCCAATTCATGGCTGAAGGCCGCGAGCCAATAAGGATCACGCCCGGAAAAACCCATCATCGATCGTCGCCATAACGCGAATGGCGAAACGTCGCGTCCGGCCGCATCCCGAAGCGCCACGTCGTTTGCGGAATGGCACATCGCGCATCGGTCCGCCGTCGTGAATGTTTCGTTTTCCACGGTGACCGGGCCGGGCAAGGGATTGAGCCCCCCCAAAGCCGCGCCGCCGACATCACTTCCGCCGCTTCCAAATCCGCCGGCACCGCCATTCATGCCCATCATCGCGGTTCCTCCTCCGCCGCAGCCGGCGAGGCCCGCGAATATGACGACAAACGGCCACAAGAACGTTCGATGGGTATTCATGTCGACCCTACGCAGCAAAATCGAGGCCAGACGGACACCACGTGTACTTCGGCCGAAATTCCCTCGCCGACCATTGGCGGATGAAACAAGTGCACGAATGAGTTTCAGTGTTTCAAAGACCCAAAATCAGCCGTTTGCGAGGCTTGGTGACGGTATGGGGTCGATTGCAATGTTGCATTCGACCGGCGTAACCCACGATGACGAAGCATCCGTGCGTCATCCGCCGAAAACACCGGAAACGTTCCCGCGATTTTAAGAAGCCGTACCCAGCTCGTCATTCCACCCGCGAGCACCCACGAGCGGCACGAAGCGTACGGGACAAACGTTTGTTTGGGCAAACTCGTTCGGCCCGGTGCGTTCGATGAGCAGAAGATTTTGCGAACAAAGTTCGTCGCCCACGGGGATCACCAGACGACCTCCGACCGCGAGCTGATCGAGCAATTCCTGGGGAACTCGAGGTCCCGAGGCCGTCACCGAGATGGCGTCGTAGGGGGCTTCGCGCGGCCATCCGAGCGTTCCATCCGCGATGTGAACTCGCACGTTCCTTATGCCCAATTCGGCGAGCGTCGTGCGAGATCGTTCGGCAAGCGCGGCGTGTCTTTCGACGGAGATCACGTTCCGCGCCAGCGCGGCGAGCACGGCGGCGGAGTATCCCGATCCCGTTCCGATTTCCAGAACCCGCGCCATCGGTCCGATTCGCAGCACTTCGGCCATGAGCGCCACGATGTAGGGTTGCGAAATCGTTTGGCCTTGACCGATCGGCAAAGGTTGGTCGGTGTAGGCTTCGTGTTCGAGTGTTGCCGGGACGAACCTGTGCCGAGGTACCTTGCGCATCGCCTCGAGCACCCGGATATCGCGAACATCGCGGGCGACGAGTTGTTCCTCGACCATACGTGCTCGGGCGCTTTCGCAGGGATCGTTGGGCAACATGATCAATGACGGAATGACCCGTTCTGGGGTATCGTGGGACCGCGACCATGCGAGAGCAATACGAAAGTCACTCTTGCGCTATCGACAGCGACCACCGCCGAATCGACGCTTTGCGAGCAAGGGGGCTGGATGGGAGTGCGGGAGCGGTCCTGACGAACTCCATCGACGAGTTCGGTTCGATGATCACACAGACACTACGAAGGGCGTCACGATGAAGACGGACAGCACGAAGAAGAGGACAACGGCGAAGATTCCGCGCACGAGTCAGCCGGGGAAAGCCGTGTTGCGGCAAGACAAACCCGCCGTCGACGCTGATGCGCAGCTCGATACTTCAGCGTCCGACCCGTTCGACGTTGTCGACGATGCGCCGATGAGCATGGGTCCGCGCCCGAAAAAGCTCGCCTGGAGCTACTCGATTTTGCGCGAAGTCGACGCGCAAACGATGGACGATCTCGTTGTCGAACCCGGGACGAAAGTCGCCATCGAAGGTTCGCTCGACAGGCTCGGTTTCTTGTACGTCGTGCAGATCGGCGACGACAAATCCATGGAAATTCTATTTCCGCCGGCCGGTGGTCCAAGGCGCGCTCGACCCGGCGTGCACATCCGTTTGCCCAGTGGTTCCGGGTGGATCGTGACCACGAAAAAAGGAAAACTGCGCACGATTACCAGCGCCAAACCTTTGTCCGACGCTGAAATCGCGGCCCTCATCTGATTGCTCATCCCCCGGGCGCGAGCAGTTTGTGGGCGTCATTTTTCGATTGACACGTACGTTCGATGGAACGGCTCGACCGCCGTCACGCTCGGCAACGTCCGCACGAATGGCGAGTTTGTCTTGGATGAAGACGCCTACGTGCGAACGCACGCGTGAAGCATTGACCGAGGAGCCGGCCGGCGAAACGGACGCTGTTTGTCGGGGATAAGCTCGGCTCGCGGGGCTCGTCGTGACGCCCCGCGAACCGTGGATCGTATCGCGGGAAGATCAGCGCCGAGCGGCGGCTTTTCGCAAACCGCGGCGCGAAATCCCGAAGAGAGCGAGGAGGCCGCCGAAGATCCAAGGCGATGAGTTTCGTTCGCCGGACGAACCCGGCATTACGGCGCAATTACAGCCGCCACCTTGCGGAACGACTTTGGTGCATTCCTGCGCGGCGTGTTGACAACCTGCCATCGGATCGCACGTGTCGGCCGTGCATTCATCGTTGTCGTTGCAATCGAGCGATTCCGCCGCTCCACACGTCCCTGCGTTGCACGTGTCATTGACGGTGCATTCGTTGTTGTCATTGCAGGCCGTGCCATTGGGAGCTGCGGGGTCGGAACATGTGCCCGTCTGCGGATCACATACGCCTGCGACGTGGCATTGATCCGTTGCCGCACAGACGACCGGGTCCGTGCCCGTACACGCCCCCGCGACGCACGAATCTTTTTGCGTACAAGCATCGGTGTCGTCGCACCCGGTTCCATCAGGTAAAACAGGATCCGAACACAGGCCCGTCATGGAATCACAGGTTCCAACGTCGTGGCACTGATCCAATGCCGCACAGACGACCGGATTGCCGCCGGCACACGCTCCGGTTTGGCACGTATCCGTTTGCGTGCACGCGTCGCCGTCATCGCAGGATTTGCCATCGGCCGAATCGGGATTGGAACACATACCCGTGGCCGGATCGCACATGCCGGCTTCGTGGCATTGGTCGGACGCCGTGCAGACGACCGGATTGGCGCCCGTGCACGTACCCGCCTGACACGAATCGGTTTGCGTGCAAGCATCGTTATCGCTGCAAGCCGTACCATCGGCGATATTCGGGTTGGAACACGCACCTGTGGCGGGGTTGCACGTTCCGGCGACGTGGCATTGATCGAGCGCCGCGCAGACGACCGGATTGGCGCCATTGCACGTGCCATTGGTGCACGTATCCGTTTGCGTACAAGCATCGCCGTCATTGCATGTCGTGCCTTCCGGGGCTTGCGGATTGGAGCACACGCCCGACGTCGGATTGCACGTTCCGGCGACGTGGCATTGATCGGACGCCGTGCAGACGACCGGATTGGCGCCCGTGCACGCACCGGTTTGGCAGGTATCCGTTTGCGTACACGCGTTGCCGTCGTCGCATGTCGTTCCATTCGTCACGAATGTATCGGGAGGACAAACGCCGCTCGAACCCGTGCAGCTCTCCGCGACGTCGCATTGCCCGGCTACGCCGCGACAAACCGTTCCGGCGGCGACGAGCGTACACGTGGGCGAACAGCAATCGCCGGTCGCCGTATTGCCGTCGTCGCATTCTTCGGTGGGCTGCAAAATGCCGTCACCGCAAATGTTGGGCACACACGTCGCGGCGACGATCGGCACACTGTTGACCTTGATGTTGTCGATCGCAATGCCGCAAGGCCCTCGCCCCGGGTCGATATCCGTGCAGACATCGAATCCGTCTTGCGTGTATTCGAACCGCAATTGAATGGTGCGTCCCGTCATACCTTCCGCAGGAAAACGCATCGAAACATGCTTCACGCCACCGGATGCACCGGACCATACGGCCATGTCCTCGAGGTAGTTCGTGTTGCTCGAGCGCACGAGGTGCTTCGGGAAATGGTTTGCGGTGCCGGTTTTCAGCTGCTCGGCGAATGCTTCGGCCAGCACCGAACGGACCGTGGCACCCGTCGTCGAATCGGTGATTCGTATGGTCATACCATCGTACGCTTCGACCAGCTTCGTCGCCTCTTCTTCCAAGTCGTACACCAAATCGAAATCGACCGTGACACGGCTTTCGCCGGTGACCGTGGGGACCACGACTTGCGGCGAAAAGAGACGAATCCACGACGCCACCGCCGCCTCGTTATGATACGCCGCATTGTTGCCCGGCGTGAGCGCTTGCGAAACAATCCAATGCGTCACCAGGTTGTTGCCGGCATTTGTCTGTTTGAACGATTGCCAAGGCGAACCATTGGCCGTGCCGATGGGCGTGGACGTGAAGTCTTCATTGATGAGCACCGAAGGTGTTCCGTCGACGCCCGTGTCGACGCGAATGGGCAATTCCGTCGTCCCTTGGTTCGTCGTCACCGTAAGCAAAAAGTCGATGATCGTGCCGGGAACGAAATTGCTTGCCAGCGAGAAGCTGAAGGGAGTCGTCGCCGTTCCCACGGCGAGCGGCATTAAATCCGCATACGTGCGCGTCGGCGTATTGATCGTGACGCCCGACGTGGTCGTCGTGAGCGTCGCCGAAATGCCCGTGATCGTCGCCGCGCCCGCGACGGGATTACCCACGTAGTTTTCGAGTTTTACCTGAAGATCGATTGTCTCGCCCGGGTCCGGCCGATTGTTTCCGCCGGAAACCTGACAGAAAGCACTGTCGCTCGTGGTCGTTTCCGCAATGCGCAACGGAGCGATGACCTGCGTATCATCCGTCCGTTCGACATACATATCGGGCGTGAAGAGCTGCGATGACGCGGGTTGTCCTTCGTCGTAGAGCGGCCTTACGGTATTGCCGGCCCAAACCGAATACAGTTTGCCGCTGCGCGCGACGGATTGGTTGTAATCCCCAAGGTTTGGCTGGCTGGTATCATTACCATAACCCGCATGGAAAGGCCGATCGGTTGCGGGCGTCGGGGGACTCCAGGAGGTGCCCTGATTCGTCGAATACGTGTGCATCGTTTCGGTCAAATCACCCGTATCGGCGGCGTCTTGATCGTACCAATTCACGTGCACACGGCCATTGCTTTGGTCCACCGTGATGTACGGCGCGAATTGCGCGCGATCATTTCCGGGATTGCTGTTCAAAAGAACCGCCGGTCCGGCTTGGCATGCGCCCGTGAACGTGCGCAATGCAATATCACCCGTGCCCGTCGCATTGTTACGTTGATACACGACGTACACGCGGCCCGTCGTATGGTCGATGGCCATGGCCGGCGAAGTATTTACCCGGTCCATGCCCAAAATCTGGTCTTCCGGCGGGAAACTCGTGGCATCCAAATCCACCGGCGTATCCCACGTCGTGCCGCCATCCGTCGACCGCGTACATCCGACGTTGCGCACGCCCGTCGTGGGAGCGCTGTTGCGCCAAACGACGTAAATGGTCGAGTTCGCATTCGTTGTGCCCGGTAAAACGCGCGGCACGGACGCTTGCACGCCGCCGTTTGTCGGGGCTTGCACGAGCAGCGACGCCGGCGCCCAGGTCGCGCCGAGATCGTCGGTGTAGGTCGTGAGGATTCGCGTCGGGCTCGAGCTGAATTGCGTCCAGCTGATATGGAATCGACCCGTCACCGGATTGATGTCGTTGAATTCCTTGTCCGCCGCTTCGCCCGTGATGAACGACGGACCCACTTCAATCGGATTCGACCAAACGGAACCGTCGGCATTCGATGTATGAATCGACATGCCTTGCAGACCATCCCCCGGACGTACGAAGATCGACGAATAAATGAATATGCTTCGGGTCGGATCGAACTTCACGTCCGGATCGCCGAAAATGCTGCCGCCCACAGCTCCCGGAAGCGTGGACGAACCATTGGGTCCTACGGGCACTTGCAACCACGTGTTTCCACCATCGAGCGATCGCGCAAGACCCGACAAGGACACCGGCATGAGCGAAAATCCGCGCGCATCATTAAAGCCCGCAATCAACACGCTCGCGTCGGCATTCGCCGCAATCGACCCTTCGGCCTGCGTCGCAATGGCCGCAAGTCCGTTGACCGTTCGATCCGGGCCGCCAATGACATCAGGATCGCCGCCACTGTGCGGAATGCTCATCGATCCATCGTCGCTCACCTGGGGCCTCTTTGCGGCCAAAGCTCCCGCCGCCGACATTTCGAGCAGGTTTTGATCCCAAATCGTGCCCACCGCCTTTTGTTGCGAATTCGAAAACGCCTGCGAGGCCGTCCCCATATCGACGGCCTCGAGCGATTCTCCATCGTCGGAACATGCGGAAAGTCCAGCGATCGTCGCCAATGTCAAACTACCCCAACGTGACCATCTCATGAGCTCGACCCTTCATTGATGAATACGACGTTCCGCCCTCGAAACAGATTGTCGAGGCCGAAGCGTTCGTCCTACACGAACGCGATGTTACGCGCCCAAACGATCGAGTTCAACCTTTTTCGGTGACGTTCGACGATTCGTTTTTACTCGGTCGCGGGCAAACGCACCCGCAAACGATTCGCCAAACTCTGAACCGCCGTACGCAATTTCTGCGCTTCGTTATCGCCGAGAGCCGCTCGGCGATAAACTTCCGGATACGAGCGATGGACCAATCCGTAAAACACGTTTTGCGTTTGCCAAAGGTCCATTTTGTATCCCGCGCGTTCCGCAAATTCGACGGTTCGATCCAAATCCGCATGCAATGCAGGATCCTCCGGCGCATCGAGGAGCCTTGCGGCCAGGGCTTCGACGCTGCGTCCGAGCGCGAATGCCACGCCCGACGAATCGATACGCAAATGCTGCTCCTTCGCCTGATCCAAGAGCTTTCGCATCACGGCCACGTTGGGCGGTAATTCCCGCGCAGCCGCCAGCAAATCCGCTTCAATCACGAGCTCTCCGGCGACGAGCAAGGGTCGAGGCAATCGACTTTGAACCGAGGCAAGGCGACGCAAAAGCGGAGCATATCGCTCATACACGCCACGCTGCGCCGCGAGCACTTCGTTTACCGTCGAATCGAGCAGGCGCAAGACGATCCGGCGCTGTGCGTCTCGAAAAACCGCATCGAACGAATCAATGGGGCGATCGCACGCCCGCACGATGAGATGCATTGCGCCCTCGATGTCCCCCGATTGAAACAGGCGCAAAACTTCGCCCAGGATTTCCCGATGCGCTTCGGAATCGACCTCCGCACTGATTCCGCCGGCAATGCGATGGTCGCCGAGATGCAAAATCGCAAACAGATGCCTTTCGGAATCGAGCGTGATGCGATTTTCGACAAACGCTTTCCCCAAAATGAGTTTGGAGCCGTCGTCTTCCCATGTTTGCAGGTCGGTGGTCCGAACATTGTAACAATAATCGTTCGTCGGGCCATCCTGAATGAGGCTCACGGCATGATGCGCCGTGACGGCAGGCAGATCGATCCGCGCTTTCGTGACGAATCGTTCCCAAATACGCCGTCCATCGCCCATTTCGGGCAAATTGCTGCGCGCATGTCCGAGCGTCTCCAAAAATGCATTCTCGAAGTTGGCGCGAAAAACCGATTCCGCAAGTTCGATCACGCGACCGGCGTATTGCAAGACCTGCACCGTTTCGATGTTCGACAAATCGTCGAAAAACCACCCGCAGCTCGTGTACATCAAAAGCGCGTGGCGCTGCATCTCCAGGAGCTTGACGCCCAGCCGTTTGTCCTCGGCGTTCATCGGAGAGCGTCCGTGTTTGCCGAAAAACGTGTCCAGCATGTCCGGCGTCCGGTCGAGCATCACGTGGATGTAATCGTCGCGGGCCGCCCAAGGGTCGACAAAGAGCCGTTCGGCGGTTCGTTCGAACGGAATCGTCAATGCGTCGCGCAATTCATCCAATGCCGTCCGCAAATAACCGCGAAATCGCTGATTCCATTCCGCCGGTGAACCCATGCGACAACCACAATCGCTCCGCCATCGTTCGACGCCGTGCGCACAACTCCACGACGTCGCTTCGATGATCCGCGCTTGCCATGTCGGTGGATGCATTTCGAGGAATTCGCCATAATTGGTCAGCTTGGCCAAACCCGATCCTTCGATACGCTCGAGCGCTCGGGCGAGCGCCATTTCCCCGTGGCGATGATGATGCCCATACGTTTCTCCATCCGTCGCGATATGCACCAGCTGCGGCCACGTGCGCTGCGCATCGAATGCCGACACGAGCCGTCCCGCGAAATGCTCGCCGCTCGATAAAAGACGTTCGAACGCCACCGCTTGCGACACCGGTCCGTCATAGAAAAACACCGCAATGGTTCGTCCCGACGGAAGCTCGATTTCGTACGGCATGGAAGGATCGACGCGTCCCCCGCGTACGTCGTGCCATTCTTTTTCGCCTTTTTTGCGCACGGCAAGCGCTTGTCGAGGCGCGAGGACCGTAAAGACAATCCCTTCCGCGGCCAGGACTTCCAGCGTTTCGGTATCGACCGCCGTTTCGGGGAGCCACATCCCTTCCGGTTTGCGCCGATATCGATATTGGAAATCCGCAATGCCCCAGCGCACTTGCGTACGTTTGTCCCGTAAATTGGCGAGCGGCATGATGATGTGATTGTACGCTTGCGCCATCGCCGAGCCGTGCCCGCCGAATCGTTCCATACTCGCCGCATCCGCCGCGACGATCGCCGCGTGCGTATTCGGGGCGTGCGTTTCGAGCCACGTCAAAAGCGTCGGGCCGAAGTTGTAGCTGATTCGCGAATAATTGTTGACGATGCGATAGATGCGATCTTCACCGTCGAGCATGCGGGCGGCGCCATTTGGGGCATAACATTCGGCCGTAATGCGCTCGTTCCAGTCATGCCAAGGCGCCGCCGAATCTTGCTCTTCAATGGCTTCGAGCCACGGGTTTTCCCGCGGAGGTTGATAAAAATGCCCGTGGACGCAAACGTATCGCTCGGCCGTCTTCATCGAACCCTCGTATACACGACACTTTCAAACGCGCCACACGTCAGGCGCACACTGCCGGACGAAATCATATCCGCCGTGGTGCCCAATGCAATTCCACCAAAACGCGGATCCTGAGAAGTCACGACCATTTTGTAGGTTCCCGCAGGAATCGGCAAATCGATGTCGACGGGTTTGTCCGAAAAATGGAAGACGAGCACCATTTCGGACTTGTCGACCCACCGCCGCACGAAGAGCACGCGGTCTTCCTCGAATGCGGTCGCCTGACAGTTTTTCCCTTGCGCGAGCGCCGGATATTCACGCCGGATACGCAAGAGTTCTTGGTACCACGCCGGCAGAAGTGCATGGTTTTTTTGCGTCCGCAAATTCCAATCGAGAAACGCGCTTTCGAAGACAGCTTCGTTTTCGGGCCGAGGAGGCGTCTGCGTAAAACCCAATCGCGTCATTTCTTTTTGACGTTCGAGCGCCACGGATTCGTTCAGCTCGGCGTCGTCGAAATGCGTGAAATAGGGAAACGGCGCCTTTTCGCCATATTCTTCGCCCATGAAAATGAGCGGGACGAATGGAGACAAGAGCACCATCGCCGCCGCCAGCTTCTGTTGGTCGAACGTGATCCGTTGCGACAAACGATCCCCCGACGGTCGATTGCCCACCGTGTCGTGATTCTGTGCAAAAACCACCATCGAACGGGGATCGAGGTCCGCTCCGGAGCGGCCGTGACGACGCTTTTTGTATTGCGAATATTGTCCGGTGAACACAAAGTTTTCACGTAATGCTTTCGCCAAATGTTCCACGGGACCGTGATCCACGAGCGCGCCCTTGCGTTCACCCGTGAGCACAGCCTCGAGCGCGCGGTGGAAATCGTCGTTCCAAACGGCATCGAGGCCCTGGCCGCCCTGACTTTGCGGCTTGATGAGACGCGGATCGTTATCGTCGCTCTCCGCGATGAGATGAATGGGCCGTCCAAGCTCCGCGCCTCGGCGATGTAATGCTTCGCCAAACTCTTCGAGGAACGTGTGCGGAGAACCGTCCACGAGCGAATTGACGGCATCGAGGCGCAAGGCGTCGATTCCGATATGCGTGACGAAATAAAGCGCGCTTTCGATGAACAATCGCCGCACATCGTCGCTATGCGGACCATCCATGTTGACGGCCGGGCCCCACGGCGTGCGATGGTATTCGGAGAAATATGGACCGAATTCGGCGAGGTGATTGCCTTCGGGGCCCAAATGGTTGTAGACGACATCCAAAATGACCGCCAAACCGAGCGCATGACACGCCGTTGCAAAACGTCGTAATGCATCCGGACCGCCGTAACCCGTGTGAACGGCGAACGGGAAAACGCCGTCGTAACCCCAATTGCGTCGGCCGGGAAATGCGGCGACGGGCATGATTTCAATCGCCGTGATGCCGAGTTCCTTCAATTCGGGAAGTCGCCGAATCGCCGCATCGAACGTGCCTTCGCGCGTGAACGTCCCGATGTGCACTTCGTAAATGACGTAATCATGTAAAGGTCGTCCGGACCAACCAAACGCCGGATCGGGAACACTGGGCACCACCTCGCTCGGCCCGAATACGCCGTCGGGTTGCAATCGCGATGCCGGATCGGGACGCAAGGTTCCAGTGCCTAAATCATAAAAATAGCGGGCGCCAGGTAAAACTCCATCGACCACGCCGTGCCAATATCCATGATCTTCCCGGCTGAGGGATACGCGACGTTCCAGGGGACTTTGCAAAACGACATCGACGCGTTCGGCAATCGGGGCCCACACGCGGAAACCGGTTCGTTCGTCGCCCAAATACGTTGCGCCGAGCGGTTTCTCCGATACGGCCAGACCCGCGTGGTGGTAAAATACGGCGCCGAGCGGAGGAATGGTGATTTCCGCAGAATGCGGGCGATTATGATGTTGCCTGGTCTCCGCAAGAAAATCGCCCCCGCCGGTCATACCGGCGCCGCCGAATTCGACGGCGTCGGTCGAGAGCAGCTCGTGGTAACGACCGCCCCTGGGCAAACCGATTCGGTATTTTTTGCGCGGTACGGGCGTGAAATTGAAAGCCGCGATGACGATGGCATCCGTCGACCTTGCGCGCCGGAAAAACACGACGACGCTGTGATCGGCGTCGTTGCAATCGATCCATTGAAAACCATCGGGGCTCGTATCGAGCTCGTGTAACGCAGATTTTTCTTGGTACAAACGGTTCAATGCCTGGACCAATTTTTGAATGCCGATGTGATAGGGGCCGGTTTCGAGCGCTTGCCAATCGAGTTGTCCTTCGTGAGCCCATTCGCCTTTTTGCGCGATTTCGCCGCCCATGAACAAGAGCTTTTTTCCCGGCTGCGTCCAGAAATACGCATAAAGCGAACGCAAATTGGCAAAACGTTGCCATTCGTCGCCCTTCATTTTGCCGAGCAGCGAACCTTTCAGATGCACCACTTCATCATGCGACAAGGGCAAGACGAAGTTTTCGCTGAAGGCATACATCATGCGAAACGTCAGCTTGTTGTGAATGAATTTGCGAAAAATCGGGTCGCTCGACATGTATTCGAGCGTGTCGTGCATCCAGCCCATATCCCATTTGTAGGCGAATCCGAGTCCGCCCACGTACGCCGGACGCGACACCATCGGCCAAGACGTCGATTCTTCCGCAATCGTGAACGCGTGGGGAAATGTTCGCCCGATGGATTCATTGAGACGGCGCAAAAATGCAATCGCTTCGAGGTTCTCGCGGCCGCCGTATTTGTTCGGCTCCCATTCCCCGTGTTTGCGCGAATAATCCAAATACAACATGCTCGCCACCGCGTCGACACGCAACGCATCCGCGCGATATCGATCGAGCCAAAAATGAGCGCTCGAAATGAGGAAACTGACGACTTCCCCGCGACCGTAATTAAAAATCAAACTCTTCCAATCGGGGTGAAACCCTTTGCGCGGATCGGCGTGTTCATACAAATACGTCCCGTCGAAATAGCCGAGCCCATGTTCGTCCGAAGGAAAATGCGAAGGGACCCAATCGAGAATCACGCCGATTCCGGCGTCGTGCAAAGCGTCGACCAACGCCGCGAAATCCTCCGGCGTCCCGTACCTCGAGGTCGGCGCGAAAAACCCGGTCACTTGATATCCCCACGAACCTCCAAAGGGATGCTCCATGACGGGCAAGAATTCCACGTGGGTAAACCCCATGCGCAATGCGTATTCGGGCAATTCTTTGGCCAGCTCGCGATACGTGTACGGCCGATTCTTTTCTTCTTTGACGCGGCGAAACGATCCCACGTGGACTTCGTAAATCGAGACGGGTTTGTCATGAGCGACTGCGTATCGCGTCTGTTGTGATCGATGCGGCAAGGTCTCGAGGTTCCAAACAATCGACGCCGTTTGCGGAGGTGTTTCGGCGCGAAATGCAAAGGGATCGGCTTTTTCGACCACGTATCCATTCAATCGCGAAACGATGCAATATTTGTAAACGGTTCCATGTCCGATGCCCGGAACGAATCCTTCCCAAATTCCGCATGTACCTCGGCGGGCGAGCGGATGCGCCTTTCGATCCCAGCCATTGAAATCCCCCACCACGGAGACTCGTTCGGCATTCGGCGCCCAAACGGCAAAATACGTCCCTTCCGTGTCGTCGGCCTTCATCACGTGCGCGCCGAGCTTTTCATAAAGGCGCGAGTGGGTGCCCTCGGCGAAGAGATAAAGATCTTCTTCCGACAAACGAGTTACATCATGACGAACCGCGGTGGACATGGGGCGGTTCGTAGTCGAATTCAGGTCGTGCGCAAAGAAGAATCGACGGGGAGGGGCGGGCACCGCAACGAGGTTCGAGCGGTGCCCTATGTCCGGGTCACTTGCCGATGACGCGGTCGGTGGCGAACTTGAAGTAGGACGAATATGCCGCGTCGAGGAGGCACATTTGCAGGTTTACCGTCGCGTTGTTCTTGTCGCGGCAGCCGTTGACTTTCTTGGTCATTGTATCGCGGGTCAACGTATACGGGAAACCCGCTCCGACGTCGGCTACGCCCGGATCTTGTTGATCCGGTTGACGAACGTTGATGACGGCAATTTGGAACAAGGTCACGGTGCATCCGCCGATGAGTACGTCGAGGAACGTGTTTGCCGCGGTATACCCTTGGTTGCACGCCGTCGCTCCGGTGAGCAATTGCGTTGGAACGGGGACCTGATTGAGCGAATCGGCCGTCACGTTGCCGCAAAGTTTGCCGCCGGCATTGGCATTGGCTTGCGCCATGGTTTCGAACGTTTGCAGCGCCGGATCCAGGTTTTCCGTGGGAAGATGACCGGGGGTCGTTCCGGTGCCGGAAACGAGCGGCGTCGTGACGTTGCCAATGGTGGCATTGACGCGTGCGCTGCTCATACGCAATGACGCGGGCGCGCCTCCGAGGAGCAAATTGAGCGTCAAGACACCCGGTCCGGCATTGAGCACTTTCGCCGCGATGTTGGCATTGAGGCGATCCTTGGGCAGACGCAGCGGATCGAGCGAAAGCGCGCCGATCGTATACCACCAATCGACATCGGAGGCGCCGTTGTACGTCACGCCCATCGGAGCCATGACCGGAACGGCATTGAGGACGCCCATTTCAAATGCGGGACTCGTCGTTCCCGTGAGGTCGTCCATGCCGAGCATTTGGAACATAATCGAAATGCTGCCATTGTTGACGCCATCGGTCAGAGCTTGGCTGACGGTGGTTTGGCCTTGCGACGCGACGGCGCTGCCCAAGCGATTGGCGGTGCAATAGGTATCCGTTCCATATTGCATGGCGAGCCAAATGGCGCGCTGGAGTTGTTCGAACTTGCACCCGGCGCTGCAACCGTCCAAATTCGTCGTATTGCCGTCATCGCAATGTTCGCCCGTTTCGCGAATGCCATTGCCGCAAATCACCGTCTTGCAGGTCGCGTCGCAATTCATCGAGCTCGGCGGTTCGCATTGTTCACCCGCCGTCATGTCGACACATCCGTCGCCGCATGTCGACGCGGTGCAAACGCCGCCACTACAAAGACCGCCCATACAGGCGCTGCAATCCATGGCGTTTGTCCCGGCGGAGCATTTCTTGCCGGGTTGACCGCCGACCATGACCGCGGTGCACGTTTCGGTGCCATTGCATGTATTCATGTCGATGCAATCGGCATCGGTCATGCAGGAAAGTTTGCAATTGGATTCGCAGCCGGTATTGGGGCCATTGCCGCCGCCGAAATCGCATTCTTCGCCCACTTCCAGCTTGCCGTTGCCACAAATCGCCGCCGGAGCTTGACAAGCGCCGTTCATGCAGGAATTCGGAGCAATGCATGCGGGATCCGAGCCGATGTTCGTCGTCGTGCAAACGAAATTCGCATCGCATGCGGCCGCCTGACAAACCGGCGGGGTTGGACAATCGACTTTCGCATCGACGCACGAACGAGTGCAATCGGCATCGCAGCCGTCGCCATCGAGCAAATTGCCGTCGTCGCAGATTTCTCCCGCATCGAGTACGGCGTCACCGCATACCGTCGGCGTGCAAACTCCCGCTTTGCAGACACTTCCGGCCGCACACGTCACGCCGTCGCCGAGCGCCGCTCCGCACGTATGCGTCGAATCATCGCATTTCGTCGCCACGCACGGATCCAAATTCGTGCAATCTCTGGCCGGATCGCTGGACAAACACGAAAATTGACAATTGTCGCAACCGTCACCCGTGACGACATTGCCGTCTTCGCATTCTTCGGTTTTACTCACGAAAAGATCGCCGCATTGGTTTGGACTGCAAACCCCGGCAATGCAAATTTGCATATTCGCACAAGCGGTTCCGTCCGGCGCAGCCATTCCCGGACCGCAGGTATGATCATCCAGGCATTTCTCTTTGCCATTACATGGATCCGAATCGTCGCATTTCGCATCGCCCGTCGCCGGACTCGTATTGTTGCAAGTAAAATTGCAATCCGCTTCGCAACCATCCCCGCTGACCATGTTCGCGTCGTCGCACGCTTCGAGACCCTCGACGACGCCATCGCCACACATACTGTTCGCCCCGCCGGCACCGGCACTTCCACCCTTGCCGCCTTCACCTCCAACTCCTCCACCACCGCCTGTCGACGGCGGCTTGACGATAATGGAGTCATCTCCCCCGCATCCTGCGAGCGATCCCGTCGCAGCAAGGCTCACCATCGCCATAACGGCTGCGAGCCGACGTGAATTCAAGATTGTTGACACGACCACACCTCCAAGCGCAAGCGGCTCGCGCCGAGCAAGCCTGCCGACGACATTCTATCCGATTTTTCGGTGAAATTGTCGCAAAAATGGGAAACTCGGCACGTTTGCGTTTATCGCTCGCGCTCGTTGTCGTCTCTTGATTCTATTGGACAATCATTTTGCCCTTGCAGTGAAATACCCTTCGTGCTTACGATCGACGTCGCGAATTTCTTTGCAAGATCGCAATGACACCCTTTCAGGTTTGCGCGAGTTGCACTCGACAACCGCCCACGTCTTCGGGTACTTTGTGAAAACCAGGCCTCGAAAATCATTCCGCATTGCGCAGAACACCGCTCGAGGCGCCGATTTTGCATACACTGCCGTGTCGTCGCTCCATGATCGCCATGAACTTCCGCGTAAGGGTCCAAGGCACGAACCGATGAGGGGGCTTTAGTGCAGGGTGTCATCATACTGGGTACGCAACGGTTCGTGCGCGAGCGGTTTGGCGCGGAATTTTGGCGCATGGTCGACATCGACGCGAATCTCGGCAACCGATTGTATCTGCCGTCGCAGTGTTATCCCATGGCCGACGTCGACGCGGTCATCAGCAGCGTTTCGCGCCATTCCGGAATGACCATTCCCATGGTGCTCGAAAGCGTCGGCGATTACGTGGCTCCGGATTTGCTCGCCGCCTATTCCGGCATCATCGATCCGCAATGGGGTTTGCTCGATATTTTATTGCATGGTGAAGCCATCATCGAACGAGCGGCGTTACGGCACGGCAATCCATTACCACATTCGCCGATCGAAGCTCGCGTAGGAAAAGAAGGCGAAATCATCGTCGCTTATCAAGGCCCGTGGCGTATTTGTCCGCTCGTCAAAGGCATTTTTCGCGGCCTTGGAGCCCATCTGAATCAACCCGCGACCGTCGACGAATTGCGCTGCGTGTCCGCAGGGAGCCGAATCTGCGAATGGGGCGTCAAAGTGGAACGGGCTCGCGCCATGCGGCCGAGAATGACGTCCGTCACGGGAGTCGGAATAGTCAGGACAAACCTCACCGACAGACCATCGTCGTTACCCCCCGCGCCCGCGCCGACACCATTGCCGCGTTTCGATACGAAATCCTCGCCGGGAATTCCCACCCCTTATCGGCCCGAGCGCCACACGCCGCTCCCGCCCGAACCGACGTACGGAACGACGCGAAAAACCAATCTGCCGCCTTCGTTCGATTCCGACAATGAAAAGTCCGGACAAGATCCCCAAGGCAATCGGCGCCGTTGAAGAAATGCGCCCGGCAGCGGTCAGCCCGGGCGTTTGATCAATTCACCAAGATTGCAACCGCCGCAATGCTTCGCCGCGTCAGCGATTGCGGCGGATTAAATCGACGTCCACACCGTCCCGATCCGTTTGCGTTCGGCGTGCGACGAAGCGCTCAATGCATCGCGGAGCAAATCCCCGGTGACCGGGTGCATGACGACGAGGCGCGGATCTTCAGCGGCGCGGGCGACATCGCGATCGAGCCGGCACAAGTGATCGACCGCGGCGATGAGATCACCCGACAACAAATACCCCAATCGATTCTCGGCTCGACGCAAGGAAGTCACGAAGGCGCGAACGTCGTAATTGACCGAGGCGTTCGGGAGGATTTCTTCCAGCATTTTTCGTTGCCGACGACCCATCGCGCGTTGCACCTGCGCCGCGAATGCCTGCACCACAGGTTCGCGTGTCGGCCCGAGTTCGCGCGTACCGAATGTCGGTTCCAAAGCTCGCAATGACCCCACGAGCAATCCATCGATGGCTTCGGGCGCCAGTTCGTCCAGCCAAATATGACCGAAAATGGCCCGGACCAGCAATCGGCCGAAAGAAAATGCTTGCTCGGGCTCCGGCAATTCGGCGACGGAGGGATGCGCGACGATTGCGTGAGGATCTCCCGGATACATTCGCGGCATGCCTTGCCAATTGGGTGAAAGGTACAGCTCGAAACTCTCCACGCCGATACACTTGGCAATGCGATCGACGAGCCGATAGACGGGATTGTTGTCGCGAGATCCAATTCGCTCGCGAGAACCGAGGCCGAGGGTATTCAAGTCGAACCGCAGGGCTTTCGCCGCAATGGGAGCGATGGCCGTCGCGACCGAAAGC
>CAYSYX010000001.1:111315-116079 GCA_964435055.1 uncultured Polyangium sp.
ACCGAAAGCATGGGGGTTTGCGCTTCGGGGACGAGCAATCGATAGAGTTCCGGACCGGCCATCACGCCCGGGGGAAATGCTTCCGGAGGCAAACGTCGGGCACGAAGGCGCGTGATTCGTTCGGGTTTGACGTCGCCCAAACAACCGCGCGCTTCTTCCACGGAAAGTCGCTCTTCCGCTCGACCGTCTTTGGCGAGCGCCGATTCGAGCGCGGCGAGAGACGGCGACAGCTCGGACATTTTTGCGAGCATTTCAATGTCCGCGTGGAGTACGTCTCGTAAAACTTGGACCGCTTCGGCATTACGATTGGCCGCTTCGAGACCCCGCCCCAAGGCGGCGCGAGCATCAATTTGAGCCGTCGGCATGTTCACGGCGGCTTGGAGCCGCGCCAAACCTTCGCGATGACGCAGAAGGACGGTGACTTCGACGAGGCCGAGCATCGTCAACCAACGTGGTTCAATCGGTAAACGCCGCGATGACGCGATTTCGAGAACCTGACTCAATGCCGATGCGTACGCGGCGGCTCCGTCCGGCGTATCGACACGATAAAGTCGCTGCAACATACCGAGCGCCCGCGGATCCGCCGGACCGTGCGCAATGGCATCGCACAACGCCCGCACCATGCTCGGTCGATCCCCCGCTTCGCGATGCACTTCCGCCAAACGCAAATCGACGTCGACGCGGAAACGAGCATCGGTCGAAGCGTCGGCCAATCGGGTCAAGGCTTCAATGGCCAAAGGTCGATCGCCACGCTTCGTGGCAATTTGAAACAGTCGCTCCAGTGCAATCGCGTGCGTTTCGTCGTCGTCGAGAATTGCGCGAATCGAATCTTCCGCGCGGGCCATGTCGTTGAGCGGCCCTTCGAAGAGCGCCGCGAGCTCGAAATACGCCGTCGTGCGAATCTCGAAATGCCGCGCTGCGGCCACGACGCGTTGCCAAGCATCACGAGCCTCGGAATGCAATTTTTGTGCGGAATAGAGTTTGGCCGACAGCATCAATGCGGCGGCATCTTCCGGCGCCACCGCCAATGCTCGACGCATTGCGGCGGTACCGATGCTCGGATCCGGCGACGAACCACCGGCCTCGAAATGGCGCAATACGGCTTTTCCGATTTCCATTCCGAGCAAAACGATTTGCGTCGATTTGCGAGCTTTTTCCAAAGCCGCGCCCAATCGATCCACGAGACGAACCGGCTCCGTCGCCAGACCCCGCGCCAAGGCCTGGACCGCCGCATCGCAATCGGGATCCTCCAGCAAAGCCTGCTCGTACAAATCAATCGCCGCTCCCAACAGACCCGGCTCTTCCGCCGTCAATTGGGCCGCTCGGACAAAATGCCCCGCACGTCGCGCAGCGCTGTCCACAAGACGCGCCAATGCTCGATTCGCAACAATCAGCGCATCGCGGTCCTTGAGGTGTTCGGCCAATCTCTCGAGGCCGCGAGCGGCAAGCAAGCTGTCGGGCCAAAGCACCAATGCATCGTGATATCCCGCAAGGGCTTGCCGCGCCCGAGTGACATCCGTCCCGGCGCTCGCTTCGACCAACATGGCTTCTTCGATTTGCAAAAATGCTCGCGAAATGGTGTCTCGGATGAGCGTTCGCCGCGCACTGATCGAAGCCAGCAAAAATGCCGCCGCACCCGCAGCCGACCCGGGAGGAACGGATTCGGCGACGAATCGACCGCAAATTCGCGTAATTGTATCGTGCGCTCCACCATCGTCCGGACGCTCCGCCACGACACGACCCAACGCATCGAGCAATACTTCATTGGAGATTTCGCCTTCGAGCGTCGTGAGATGCTCGAGCGTGCCCGTCCGCGCGTGCACGGATGACGTCGCCGCAGCTTGCGCCCGCAAAACATCGGCGAGCTTCGTCGAACGCGCACCACGATAAAGATGCTCGAGTCTGCGCAGCGCCGACAAATTGTTTGGCACGACAGACACGAGGCCTTCCAACAGGTTGATCGCTTCTTGTTTGTCTTTTCGATACAATACTTCGGCCAAGGCCACTCGAAGGGCATGATCAATCGCCGGCACGGGCTGATACGTGAGCCATTTCGTGTACAGCTTGATCAATTCGTCATTCTGACGCTTGCGAACGAGGATCCGCTCCATCGATTCGAGGATCGAAGCATCGAACAGCGTTTCAGTCGCCGCCGCTTCCGCCGCGGTGAGCGTCGTGAGCGCCGCCCGATCGTCATTCAACAAGAGCTCTTCGACTTCCGCGGCTTGAACCAAGAAGTTCACACGCTCGCTCGACGCCAATGCGCCTTTCGCGAGCGTACGCAAGGATTCGCAAAGACGTTTGTGATCCCCCGTCGTTCGAAGCAATCGCGCAATTTCGAGCGCCGGGAGCGGATGTTCGGGTCGCAATCGCGCCGCTTCTTCATACGCGGCCACAGCATCCTGCGGCCTTTTCATGCGCTGTTCGTCGAATCTCGCGACTTCGATCCACAACCCGAATGAATTGCCCGGGTCGCGACGAATCAATCCCAAAAGCGCCTGCCGCGCCGGCTCGTGGCGCCCCGCCCGAACCAGAAGCCGGAAACGTGCCCGCAATCCGTCCGGATCCGACGGCAAAATCGCCAGCGCCCGATCAATCAGCTCGAGCGCTCGATCCCGATCGTTGAGTCGTTCGGAAAGAACATCCGCCGCCGCGATCAACAAACGTCGAGCGAGCACCGTGTCGTCGGTGAGATCCGCTTCCGCCACGAGCGCGCGTGACAAGCGTCGATGATCGTTTGCACGCAAAGCATTTCGTTGGAGCCCCAAGATTGTCGTTCGTCGTGCCGCATCGAGCGCGTGAATTTGTTCGAGCACTTCGAGCGCGCGTTCGGATTGCCCGAGCTCCTCTTCCCAAATGCTCGCGACCTTCTCGAGCAGCGCGATCTTTCGTGGCGTCTCCGTCGCCGCTTGAGCCGCGAGCGTAAACAGATCGATACGTGCGCGCACCGCCGCATCCGCATCACGCGCGGGTTGCGACAACAGGCCCGACAACGTGTCGAACACCGAAGCTTCCCCAGGATGAATGCTCCACGCGGCACGCAAATACGTCAGCGCATCTTCACGACGCTTCAGATGGCGTTCGCAAATGTCGGCAGCTCGAAGCAACGCCGAAACTCGATGCGGAGTCGGACGACTGTCGTGCGATTCGGCGACCCAAATCTCGATGCGTCGCTCGTGACGTCCAAGCCGCTGCAACGCCCGATCGAGTCGCTCGCGCGTCGACTCGTCCATCGGGTCGTGCAGCAACGCCTGCTCGGCGTGACCTGCCGCATTTTCCGCTTGTCCCAACGAGTCGTGTATCTCGGACAAACGCACCTGCGCATGCGCGATCGCATGCGAGCTCGTCAGCATCGTCAGTTCACGCAGACGCGTGATGATGGCTTGATCCGTGGCTCCGAGATGCTCCTGCACGCGAATGAGCTCCGCCAGGATCCGTCGTGTCGTCGCCAAGCCTGCGGGGGCTCGAGACGCAGCTCGTCCCAAGAACAAGGCGCCTTCGGTCAAGTCCTTCAATCGTTCGCAACCGATCCGCGCCGCCGAATAAAGAAGCCGCGATGCGCGATGATCTTCCGTCTCGTGTTCCGCTTCCGCGGCGAGCGAATCGCAAAGGGCGCGAGGGTTGTCATGACGAATGTGATGACGATTGAACGATGCCCGCACCGGCCCAGGAGCGGGCTGCAAGGAAATGGCTTTTTCCAAAGCTCCGGCGGCTTGTTGCGGTTGCGTCAACGCTTCGTCGAGCACCGTGGCGCGTTCGACGTGCAGCCACGCAGAGAACACCGCGTCGCCTACGTTCTTGCCGATCTGCGGCGCATAAGCTTCCGCCATTCGTTCGAGATGCTTCGCCAATTGATCCGCGAGATCCTTGGTTTGTCCTTTCTCGAGTTCCAGGCGTAAAACCGCTTCTTTGCCGCGTAATGCGTTCGGATGCGTCGGCACCAAATCCAGCGCCTTCGAATACGCCGCCCGTGCTTCCGGCAAGTTTCCAAGCGCGGTCAACGCTCGCGCTCGCTCCGCCAACAAGTCCGCACGTTCGGCATCCGTCTCCACGACGACGAGCTCTTCATCCAAGATCGCCACACGCTCGTTGAGCTCCAGTGGATCGAGCAGATGCCGCAGACGCACGAGCGCCGGACCGAGAGAACGCGAGATCGTCCGCGCTGCACCGAAGGATCGTTTCGCTGCCGGCAAATCGTGCTCGACGCGTTGCTCGTAAAGACCTCGCTCGACCAATGAACGAGCCGCCGCGATCGGATCACCTTTTTGCGTGAGCCGATCCGCTCGCCACGACAGTTCGACGGCGAGTGTCGGAGGACTTTGCTGAGCATCGGCTTGAGGCTCGACGACCTCCGGTTTCTGTCGCGGCGGAGCTTGAGCAGGCTGCGGAGCAGGCGCAGCTTGTTGCGCTTGAGGCGGCGCGACTTCGGCCGGCTTGGGTCGTGTCGGCGCCGGCGGAGCTCGACCGGGCAGAGGCGGAGGCGCCATTGGCGGAAGAGGCGGCGCAGCCGTTCGTGGTGGAGCCGGCGGAGGTGTTTTGGGCGGACGTGCCGCGGTGGGCGGCAGCGGCGGAGGCTTGAGTCCTTGCGGAGCAGCAGCGGGCGCGGCTGACGTCGGTTGTGCAGGAGGAGCTTGGACAGCGGGGATGGGTGGAGGCGTTACGCGTGGAATTTGCGCCGGTTTTGGCAAGTTCACGGGACGAGGGCCCACGGCGGGCACGACTTTGCCCGGCGGGGGTCGAACCGTCGGCCCATAAGGATTGACC
>CAYSYX010000002.1:0-9133 GCA_964435055.1 uncultured Polyangium sp.
GGTTTGGGGCGAAGGGCGCCGGCAGCGACCCGAAGCCCCAAATGCCAAAACGGGGTTTGGGGCGAAGGGCGCCGGCAGCGACCCGAAGCCCCAAATGCCAAAACGGGGCGTCTGCACATCACTCCTGTGCGCGCCCCGTTTTTCTTTGTCTGCGTACTTTGTTGGAAAGGTTGTCGAGACAACCTCGTCTCAACGCAAACGAATCAATTGCTGATCGAACTGCCGAAGCTCGGGATGGGTTCGTCGTCGATACGATCGATCGCGGCTTTGAGTCCGGCCCAGGTATTGCGCAGCGTGTCGGCATTCATGCGCACGGTGATGCCGTTTTGATTCATGGTCACGTAAACCATTCCGCACGTGCATTGAGTGATGCGCACGGCGCTGTTTGACGTGAGCTCCTTGTGTTGTCCGCAGGGTTTGCCGGCCATCGACGATGAACCTCCAGGCGTCACCATAGCAGCGGCCGAGTTTTCTTGTCACCTAAACGCCGGCTGCTCGTAACGTCGTTGGCAGACGAGTTGCATCGTCCAGCACGGCCATCGGGGTCAACTGCGAGCAAGGGAGGAATCTCATGCGAAATCACAATCGAATCGCGATGCTGATGCCGGCGTTGGTGCTTTGGGGGTGCGGGGGCGATCCGACACCGACGCCACAGCCTGCGGCACAACTCGAACCACCTCCCGCCGGTGAAGGTTTTCAGTTGAAGACGGGCACGTTCGAGGTGCCTGCGGGGACTGAAAAACAAGATTGTTACTTCTTCCGTGTTCGCGATCTGGCGAAGGACGGAGGGCTTGACTCGACAAACCCCGTCTACGTGCACCGCGTGCAGATCGATCAGGAACAAGGCTCGCACCACATGAATGTATTTCGAGTTCGTACGATCGTGGGACTCGATCCGGCCAACGGTGCGGTGCAAGAAGGCACGAACGGCGTCGGCGAGTGTTTCAAAAGTCCAAACTGGGCCGATTGGCCGCTCGTCGCGAATTCACAAATCGATGGCAAGCTCGACTGGACGTTCCCCGAAGGCGTCGCGAACGAGTTTCAACCGGACGAATGGTTGATGCTCCAAACTCATTACGTCAACGCGACGACCCAAGGCACTCCATCGGGTGAAGGCAACGTACGAGTCAATTTTTGGACGATGCCGAAAGAGAAAGTCACCGATCAACTCGGCACTCTTTTCGCCACCAAACAATCGATTCGAGTTTGTAAATCCAATCCCGCACCATCGTTCGACGGCACATGCCAATTCGGCAGTCAGACGCCGGTGAACATCATCGGCGCCAACGCGCACTTCCATAGCCGTGGAAAACAGTTCGACATGTATTCGTGGGATGGCACGAGCATCGATCCGCCGCCTGCTGCGGATCGTTTCTACCAATCGAATGTGTGGGACGAACCCCCGATGCTCATCTCGCCCAAGCTCAATACCGTGGTGCCGCCCAACGGAGGTGTTTGGTACACGTGCAGTTACCAGTGGCAGATGCCGAACGCCTCTGTGGGATGCAGCGGCTTGGATGCACTGGACAAACAGGGGGCCAACGATTGTTGCTACACGTTCGGTCCGCAGGTGGAAGCGAACGAGCATTGCAATATCTTCGTGTACTACTACCCGAAAAGCGACAACATCAACTGCTTCTGATGCGCCCCTTCGTTTGTCTCTCCATCCTCGCGTTTGCCACGACAATCCTCTTCGCCGCCTGCAGTCCGCCGCCTGATCCTCCGACGGATGGAGGTGTCATCGGTGGGTGCAGATTGCCCTACGTCGGTAATCCCAACGAGCCGATGGAAGTGAATGTCGTGGCAATCGGTCCCGGTTATGAACTCGTGCCGGTGACGGACGGTTCCGATGTGACGCTGATGTTTCCTCCGCAAGGAGGGCGGGTGGTGTTTGCAGGCGTGCGTGCGCGCAACTTGAATCCATGCGCGGTGCGTTTGTCCGGTGCACTCCGTGATCCTTCGAGCCAACAGGTTCGTCTCGACAGTCGCATCATCAACTTGCAAATCGCCGAAGACGGCTATGGCCAGAGCGATGTCACGGATATCTTTACGTTTGCGAACATCGCCTCGTGCCCCAACCAATGGTCCGACCAAGACCTCATGGATGCGCCGTATGAATTAACCGTTTCGCTCACGGACAAGGACGACCGCAACGTGACGCATGTTTTGCAGGTCTTTCCGCGTTGCAACGAACCCGGGCAAGTCGAAGCGTGTTTATGCCAATGCGACTCCGAGTATGTGCTCGGGATGATGTGTTATCCGACGGATGGGGGTGGGATCAAAGACCAAGACGCATCCATCGAAGATGCGGCGGGAGATTGACGTATGGTATGCCGGGGGTTCCGAAGCGTTTGGGGTTTGGCGGGGACGGTCATTCTCGGCGGTTGTTCCGATCCCGAGCCGGTAAAACCCATTCCTCCGGCACCTCCCGCTTGGCACGTCGTTCTTGACGAGACAACGCTCGATCGTGCGGTGCTCAGCGTATGGGGTTCCAGTCCGACCAACGTATTCGCGGTTGGTGGGGCGCTGGGCAACGGCCAGGAATCGCTCGTGCTGCATTACGATGGAAAAGCTTGGAAGGACTTGCATCCGGGCGGCACGGAGACGTATTGGTGGGTGGGTGGATCGGGTCCGAACGATGTGTGGATGGTCGGTGAAAATGGCCGAGCGACGCATTGGGATGGAAGCGTTTTTCAAGAGCACGCATCCGGAGTCATGGCGACTTTGTGGGGCGTTTGGGCCGCATCGCCGACGGATGTTTGGTTTGTCGGAGGCACTCCGGAAGGCGGCCCGGCCAAACCCAACGACATCGTCTTGCATTGGGACGGCCAAGGTTTTACGAATGTCACATTGCCCAAGGCGTTGGGTCGATCATTTTACAAAGTATGGGGAACGAGCTCCGATGATTTGTACGTTGTCGGGGAAGCCGCGACGATATGGCATAAAAAAGGCCCGGATTGGATTTTGGAATCGGATCCGCCGCTCGCTTCGAGCACGTTGTTCACGGTGGCCGGATCGAGCAGCACCGATGTGTACGCCGTGGGAAACGTCGACGTCTTGCATTCCAATGGCACGATGTGGGAAAAAGTGCCGGTGCAATTGACGGGCAGTGTCAATGGCGTCGCCGTGTCGGCCAACGGCGACGCGGCCATCGTGGGGTTTGGCGGGTTAAAACAACGTTTCGCCAATGGCGAATGGGTGGATGATTTTCTCTCCGAACCTTATGCCGATTTACATGCGGTCTGGGCGGACGGCCTGGGCGCCTATTGGGCCGTCGGAGGCAATTTCATTGGGCAGCCGAGTCCCGGAGCATCGCGTCGCGGGATTGTGGCTCGATACGGGGCAGGGCAGGCGTCGAGCGATTGGGTGAAGTAGCTTCAGCGCCCGGCAGCTTGCGCCAAGCCTTCGCGGGCCGCGCGTGTATGCGCGGGCGAGAACGTGCAAAAAATGACGAGCTCGACCGATGTTCTTCGCGCAAAGAATTCCAGCGTCGTTTTTGCGGCAATGAATGCGGCTTCATCCAAAGGAAAGTGCTTCGTTCCCGTGGAAATGCTGGGAAATGCGACCGTCCGCAAATTCGCATTGGCGGCCAGCGCCAAACTATTTGCATAACACGCTTCGAGTTTTCGCCGTTCGCTCAACAACCCGCCGCGCCACGTCGGTCCCACCGTGTGAATGACGTGTTTGACGGGCAGCGAATGGCCTTTCGTTATTTTTGCTTCGCCCACGGCGCATTTGCCCAGCGCTCGACATTCGGCCAAAAGACCCGCTCCCGCGGCGCGGTGCAATTCTCCATCGAGGCCCGGACCTCCAAGCAAGGAAGGATCCGCGGAGTTCACGATCGCGTCTACCGTGAGGGTTTTCAAATCACCTTCGTGGATCCAAATGCGCTGGAAAGGATAAAGCGATTCACCGCGAGCGGACATGGGCGAACCCATGGGATCTTCGCCGAATAACTCGTCGAAGAGTCGAGCCAGCAAATTGGCATTTTGCATGGCTTTTTTATTGGCCGCCACCCAGGCTTGAGCAATGCGCTTTCGTCCGCGACTCGCCGGTTCGAGGATGACTTCGTACACCGGATCGGCCGTTTGGCTGCGATGGAAGAAGACGCGGTTGTGTTCGGTATAAACAAACCATTTGTCATTTTCCGATCGCGGGACGTATCCCAATTCGATACGGGCGACCATGGCCGAGTCGAACGTTCTGGCGACGACCAATGGCGACCGTTCGGTGGGAAAAGGCGGAGCGTGAATATCGCTGCGCTTGGCGGCATGTTCGGGCGGTACGGACGACAGGCGATCGTCGACGAATTGGCCGATCGAAGGCGGCGGTGCGTCCTCGGTCGTGATGAATGGTTTGTCCGGCGCTATCGGTGACTGAATGAAGTTCACCGCGGGCATATCGCTGACGCTTCCGGGTTTCGGCGGCAATGTCGACGGCCGAATCGGCCTGGGCCCGGGGATGAGAATGGCGGAGAGTGATTCGGCCATTTCGCGCGCCGTGGAAAATCGGTCTTCCGGCTTTTTGGCCAGCGCTTTCTGCATCCATTCATCCATGGCCTCCGGCAAATCGTGCTGCACTTGCGTGGGCGGCGTGAATGGTTTTTCCGTAATGGCCCGCGCCAATTGGAACATATTTTGCGCTTGAAAAGGACGCACGCCCGTCAACGCTTCATACGTGACGACGCCGAGCGACCACAAATCCGTACGTAAACCGATGATTTTGGGATCCACGTATTGCTCGGGGCTCATATAAGCGGGAGTTCCCACCATGAGGCCGGTCGTGGTTTTCATCGTGAAATCCGGTGGTGCGTCCACTTGTTTGGCGATCCCGAAATCCAAAATTTTGATGAACAACGAATCGTGATTTTCGACCAAAAACAAATTGTCGGGCTTGATATCGCGATGCACGACGCCTTGGGCGTGTGCGGACGCGAGGCCTCGAGCGGTTTGTTCGATGATTTGGGCCACGTCTTCGGGGGGCAAGGGGCCGCAACGTTTGATGCATCGGCCCAGCGTTTCGCCTTCGAGCAGCTCCATGACGATATACGGTTCGTCGGTGTTCGTGACGCCGTAATCGTAGACGACGGTGATGTGCGGGCTGCGGATACGCGCGGCGCGTTGCGCCTCCTGCTTGAAACGCGCGACGGACTTGTCGTCCGTGATGTACGCGCGATCGAGCATTTTGACGGCGACGGGAGCGCCGAGCGTCAGGTTTGTCGCGGACCAAACGGTGCCCATGCCGCCTTTGCCGATGAGGCGCACGAGGCGGATGTTGGAGGTGACGAGTCGTCCGATGGTCATCGCGAGCGGTTCCGCGCTCAACGTAAGCGGAACGGAAAATAATTGGAAGAGGGAATTATCGTCGCCGAAGGAGCGTCAATCACGGCCGCAAAACCTGGGCGCCGGAGATCGATGCAAAATGACGTTCGGCCCATTCGGGAAATCGAGGTGTCGGTTTGACTCGGCGATAGGTGACCGCCGCCATTCCAGGAATTTTGGCATTGAGTTGCGTCAAGTCGGATGCGATTTCACGAGGTACCTGCGATTGACTCCACCAACCCCCGATCAACGTATCATCGAATTGCGCGTGCAAGACGATGTATCCTTTGAGATGTTTTGTCGTGGGCCACAGAAATCGTGCATAAAGCGAATGATCAATGACCTGGCAATCGTAAATAACGCCATTCAACTGATCATTGTTGCTGAAGCAGTATGCAACGTGCAATTGATTTTGAACGACACGGAAATAATACCAGCCTTTGTTGCTTCTCCAGCAGCCTTCGAAAAACTTCAAATCCGCCAGATTCATCGGAATGTCGCGAACCGTCTTGTCTACGACCGTCGAATCATCGACGGGTTTGGATCGAAGTTGCGTTCGACGTACCGGCACGGTTGCGTCGAATGGAAGCGTTTCCTTGTTCGTCGATTTTGCGCGTCGAAGAGGTGATCGCAATGCTTTCACCAGCGATTCCATCATTTCTGCCGCCGTGCGATATCGTTTGTCGGGGTCCGTCGCCAAGGCTTTGGTCATCCACTCGTCGATCGGTTCGGGCAAATCCGGTTTGGCAAGGCCGGGCGCCCGATACTTCCCTTTCGTAATCGCCAAAGCGACGGCCATCGGCGTTTCTCCCGTAAATGGCCGTCTGCCCGTCAATGCTTCATAAACAACGACGCCGAGCGCCCACAAATCCGTCCGCAAATCGACCGACTTGGGCTGCATGTATTGCTCGGGGCTCATGTACGCGGGCGTGCCCACGAGCATGCTCGATGTCGTCAAATCCGGCGGCACGTCCATTTGTTTCGCAATGCCAAAGTCCAATACCTTGACAAACAGTTCGCCTTCATTATCGACCAGGAACAAATTCGACGGCTTGATATCGCGATGCACGACGCCCAATTTATGCGCCGCCGTCAACGCTTTTGCCGTTTGTCCAATGACGGTCTCGATTTCATGCAATGGTAAACATCCGAGGCGCTTGATACGGTCGCCCAGGGTTTCCCCTTCGAGCAATTCCATGACGATGTACGGTTCTTTTTCCGCCGTCATGCCGTGATCGAATATCGTCGCCACATGGGGACTTCGCACCTTGGCCGCACGTTGCGCTTCTTGCCTGAACCGCGCGATCGACTTTTCGTCCTCGATGTAGCCTTGCGCCAGCATTTTCACGGCGACCTGCGATCCAAGCACCTGGTGTTCGGCAGCCCAAACCGTGCCCATTCCGCCTTCGCCGATCTGGCGAACCAGTTTTAATGAGGGAGAAACGTGTCGTCCGATGGCCATGACAATCGAGTCCCCGCGCATGATACATGAAATTCGTTCCGTTGGAACAAGAGTCTTTCGAGTACATACACGCGTGCTATAGTCGCCGCGTGCATGAAGTAGATGTGGAAAAAATTCGCGACCTTCGGGTTCAAGAACGGTGCATCGCGGAATCCTTGACGAGCGACTCGAGGAAGGTGAACTTTTCCCCGACGATGTCATGACGCTGGAAGAATCTCTGGTTCTCCCACGTTCAACATCAGCGGCTCTCCAATAACCCATTCCTTCGGTCCGATAATAACGGTGCCTTTGTTACGCATGAATGCCCCCCATCGTTTTACCGCCTGCCTGCTCCTCGCTATTACGTCGTGCGCATCGCCCAAACCGTCCCCCGTCGACGACATGCCCTCCGCGACGATTGCGTCGGCAATGGTGTCTTCCGCCAAACCCGTTGAAACGGCGTCGATTGCATCCATGACCCCATCGGCATCCGCGGCTCCCGCGCCCGTTCCCGCGGTTGACGCGTATCCGGATCCTCCTGCGCCGAATCCGCCCATTACCTTGGCCGCGGGAGGTAAAAAAGCGGCCCGCGGCGAAGCGGGTATGGTCACCACCGTCGAACCCAATGCGACGCGTATCGGCGCGGAGATCTTGCGACGTGGAGGCAATGCCGTCGATGCGGCCGTGGCGATTGCGTATGCGCTCGCGGTGACGCACCCGAGCGCCGGAAATATCGGCGGCGGCGGCTTTTTAATGGTTCGTCTGGCCAATGGGGAAACGCATATCGTCGATTTTCGCGAGACGGCGCCGGCGCTTGGTGCAACCACGGAAAAAGTCATGGCGATGCTCGACCGAGACGGTGGCATTGGTCTTCGTTCCGCAGGCGTTCCCGGGACGGTCGCGGGTTTGTCGCTGGCGCTCGACAAGTTTGGCACGATGAAACTCAAAGAGCTCATCGCGCCGGCTCAAAAATTGGCCGAAAAAGGCTTCAAACTTGGGCCAAGGCAAGCGCTCACGGTGGCGTGGAATTGGAAAACGCTGAAACACGATCCAGCCGCGAGCGCCATTTGGGGCAAAAATAAGAAAGCGCTCGGCGAAGGCGACATCGTCAAGCAAAAGGACCTTGCCAAGACCCTGGCTCTGATTGCCGAACAAGGTCCCAAAGCATTTTATGAAGGCCCCATTGCCCAAGCCATCGATGCCGCCATGCAAAAAGGCGGCGGATACGTTTTGGCCAAAGATCTGGCCGATTATCGGGCCAAAATACGAAAACCATTGAAGTTTTCTTATCGCGGTTTCGACGTCGAAACCGCTCCGCCTCCGTCCATGGGCGGCATTGCGTTTGCCCTCATCATGCGCACGCTCGAACGCTTACACGCGTATGAAAAACCCGCGAATTCCGCGGATGCTCTGCATTTGTACATCGAAGCTTCCCGTCGTGCGTATGCGGAAAGGCGCCTCGTCGGGGTCGATCCGGACTTTGCTCCGCCCGACCTCGAATCCACATTGGCCAAGTTTCTCACGGGCGCGCATCTCGCAATGCGAAAACCGCCCATTGATTTGGCGAAAGCCACGCCTTCCGCCGATATCGCCGTTCCGACGGCGGAAACCAAAGAATCACCGGAGACGACGCACTTTTCGGTGGTCGATGGCCAAGGTAATGCCGTTTCGTGCACCTATACGTTGTCCGCGGGATTCGGATCGAAAGTCGTCATTCCCAAGACGGGCATTTTGTTGGGAAATGCCTTGGGCGGATTTTCCAAAGACGGACCGAATGTGGTTGCTCCGGGCAAACGTATGGCGACATCCATGACGCCCACGATTGTCACGCAAAACGGAAAACTCGTGATGGTCCTCGGTTCTCCCGGCGGCGATACCATTCCGAATACCGTGGCGCAAGTCATGCGGAACCTCGTGGATTGGGGAATGACCATCGACGATGCGGTCCTGGCCGGACGCGTGCATCATCAGTTCATGCCGGACAAACTCCGCGTCGAAAAACAACACCCGCTGCCCAAAGCCGTATTTTCAGATCTCGTCAAACGCGGGCATGTCATCGAACCGAATGGGCTTACGCAAGGCGACGCCAACGATATTCTCGTCGATGCGGCGACCGGCATGGCGTACGGTTTTGCCGATCCTCGTGAAGGCGGAACGTCGGAGGGAATTCAAAAATCCGAATTGGTCAAATCCGCCGGGAATTCACCTTGATTGGGGTAGGTATTCGTCAACGCCCGAATCGTTTTCATCGCGTTTTTGCCGAACGATGACCACGGGGCAGGGCGCATTTCGAGTAATCCTGTCCGCCAATGGACCGCCGAACCAACGTTCGAAGAGGGTGGGCGGGTGACTCGCAACGACGATCAAGTCC
>CAYSYX010000002.1:9143-79826 GCA_964435055.1 uncultured Polyangium sp.
CCGTCGCGATAATGCATCGCCATGAGACGCGCTTCTCCGCCCGCCGAACGATGTTCGAGAATGCGTAACAAAGGCAATGGCGCGGCTCCGTCCTGCGCGTGAGCCGTCGAAACCCGAGGTGTGGCGACATCGGTTTTTCCCGGCGTAAGTCCGGGCGCGCCGATGACCACGGCGTGAATTTCCGTTTCTCCGCCCCTTAAATTGGCCAAATCAAATGCAAATCGCCACGCTCGTCCACCCGGTTCGGATAAATCGAGACCTACGAGCACAATGTAGGGAGCAGCGTTTTTCTTGGGTGGTATTTCATGATGCCGAGAGGCGTCGTGGGCGGAGTCGGCCCGGTCGGGCTCGATCAAAAACGGGGCAGGAGCGACCATCGTCCGCGAATGTTCGGATCGCATTGCGCGGTCGCAAGTCCCCGACGTAAAACCAGGCGACGATTGTTGGTGAATATCGAGCGAGCGAAGGGAGGTGCGGCGATTAGAATTGTCCGCGCACCATGATCGAACCCGGGCCGACGAATACGGAAGGAGGCGGAACCTCCAATGCTGCGGTGTGTTTCGGCACTTTCTTTGCGCCCTTTACGGCCAAAACAATGCCTCCGGTGGTCATTCCCGCGCCGAGGAGCAAAACGACGGTACCCGCACCACCTCCGGCAACGGCAAACGTGGGAAGACTGGCTATCGTCGTGATTCCGCCAAAAGAGGCGAGAACGATTCCACCGGCCATCATTCCTTTGCTGCGCCGGACCATGACGACTTCGGGTTTGGGTTTGGTATCACCGGACGCACCATTGTTTACTTCGGGCGTGGCTGCCGGGATTCCCGTGGCATCGATGGTCACTTCGCCGGTCGATTTTTCAGCCACATCGACTTTTTTGTCCCGCAATACGGATTTTCCGCGGCGGAGCGTGACGACGTGCGTGCCTGGATCCACCGGCAATGGCACACCGAGCATCGCGGAATCGAGTTCGAGTTCGTCCCGGTAAACGGCGAGTCCGGCGGTTGGTCCCGTGACATTGACGGTCAATTTGGGGACTTTCGGATCCAATTCTTTTTGACGACGAATCGCCAAATCCGTGCGAGCTTTGTCATTTTCGCGTTTTGCTTGGTCGCGCGCTTCTCCCCAATCCGCCCAAGCTTGCGCCAATTTGCCGTCCTTTTCATGGCAATCGGCCAGGTTCAGTTTCGTCCCGATTGCCGGATCGAGCTTGTAGCTCGCTTCGAATTTCGGACAAGCTTCCGAATATTTCTTTTGGTCCATCAAGGACTTGCCGGCTTGAAACAAGGCTTCCGCCGTCGCATCGTCCGCGTGGGCAACCTGTGGTGCCAACGAAATTGCCGCGCCAAACAACGCGGAGGTCAACAGGGGCAACGCATGACGTCGCATTGAATCACTTGCGGCCAGACATGAGGTCATCATCGTTCGGCTTCTTCGTTTTCGTTGTTCCGGTGGGATTCGTTTTCGTCGTGGTCGTCGTTGAATGCGTCGTAGGAGCGGTTGATACCGTCGTCGCCGTCGTCGCGCTCGGTTGCGGTGCAACCGAGTCCATGGCTACCGGCGTCGGGTTTGTCGCAACCGTAGGTTCGGTTTTTCCGGATTGCGTTGTCGCGGAAGGCAAGGGATCCGGCAATGCGCCGTGTCGTCGTTCCCGGCCATTGTCCCGTAATCCAAAAAATGCGCCCACGCCAATGAGCCCAATCACGACAACGGCTCCGGCGACGATGCTCACCAGTTTGCCGCTCGAATTGCCCTTTGAAGAATTGGTTTGGCCAAGCGGAACTGTCGAGGTCTCCGACGCCAGCATCGTCGACCCCATCGCCGCCGTTGCGTTCATCGATCCCGACTGACCCAGCGGCGCGACGGAAATCGGGGCCGACGGCGTCGTCAACATCGGCGAAGCACTCAATGCTTGCACCGCAGGCATACCGACGACGGTGGCGGGCGAACCGCCCTCCGCCGCTCGCGCTCGTTGCAAAATCTCCGTCACATCCACGACGAGCTGCGGACCTTCGACGATGTTCAACGACCTCGCGAGCTCGGCAATGGCTTCTCCCGCCGAATGAAATCGTTGCGTGTGATCACGTTGGCAACACCGCACGAACCAAGCGTCGAACGCCGGTCCCAACGTGCATCCTTTTTGGCTCGGTGCAGGGATCGGATCGACGACGATCTGCACGATCAAGTCGGACAATGTCTCGGCTTGCCAATAATCGCCGCCCATCAAAAGACGCGCCGCAATGAGTCCCAACGCCCAGACATCCGTATGAGGTCCAACCAAATGCGCCTGCGCACGGGCTTGTTCCGGCGCCATGTAAAGCGGCGTTCCGAAGACCGCACCCGTCTTCGTTTTCGACTGATTCACGCCTCCCGCTGATGCGCCCGTGAGCTTCGCGATGCCGAAGTCGAGCAGTTTCACGCACGGCGTGCCGTCCTCACGAACGGTGAGGAAGATGTTCTCCGGCTTCAAGTCACGATGAACGATGCCGATGCCGTGCGCTTTGTCGAGGGCTCGAGCGGTTTGTCGCAGATAGAGAACAACTTCTTTGGGGTCCAACTTTTTTCGCGCGTCGACCTCCGCACCGAGGTCTCGTCCACGCAAAAATTCCATCACCAAATACGGAGCTCCGTTGAGCTCGGGAGCAACATCCGCATCGGTCACGCGCACGATGTGATCACTGTCGATGCGCGCGGGCGCACGGGCCTCCGTGCGAAATCGTTCGATGGTTGTCGGGTCCATCGCGACTTGTGTGTGCAACACTTTGAGCGCCAAGCGTTCGTCCGTGTGGATGTGTTGCACGAGAAAAACTGCACCGACGCCGCCTTCTCCAAGCTGCTTTACGATGCGATATCGACCGGCGACGACCATCCCCGGCTTGATCAAGTCGGCACTCATGAGACCCTTCGAAACAAGACTTCCCGAGCGTAGCACGATCACTCTCGCGAATGACTTTTCTGCATCGACGTCATGCTCGCGCTTCGTCGCTTGACGCTCGTCGACGCATCACCCAGCCTTCGCCGCCGATGATTCCGCGATACACCCCACAAGCTTTTGCAGCGCTCTGGGCACCACAAACACGTTACGAAGTGTGGCTCGATGTCGAACTCGCCGCGTGCGCCGCCATGGAGGCCGCAGGCAACGTTCCAACCGGCACTGCTCGTTCGATCCGTGAAAAAAATCTGCGCCTCGATCCCGATCGAATCGAAGAGATCGAACGCACGGTGAAGCACGATGTCATCGCATTTCTCACCCACGTCGAAGAGCTCGCAGGCCCCGATGCTCGCTGGCTGCACCTCGGCATGACGTCGAGCGATGTGCTCGACACGAGCCTCGCGGTGCTGCTCGTGCGCAGCGCGGATCAGTTGCTCGAGCGTCTCGACAAACTCGTCGAAGCACTGGCAAAACGTTCTCGAGAACATCGTCGAACGCCGATGATCGGACGCAGTCACGGCATGCATGCCGAGCCGATCACGTTTGGTCTCGCGCTTGCCGGGCACCTCGCGGAGATGAAGCGAGGTCGAGCGCGGATGCGTGCGGCGCGTGAAGAGATCGCGGTCGGAAAGATCGCCGGCGCGGTGGGCACGTACGCGCATCTTTCACCCGAGATCGAAGCGCAGGCGCTTGCATCGCTCGGGCTTGCACCGGAAACCGTTGCAACTCAAATTGTTTCACGCGACAGACACGCGGTGTTTTTCTCGGCCATGGCGGTCGTCGCCGCGGGCATCGAACGGTTTGCGACGAACGTTCGTCACTGGCAGCGCACCGAAGTAGCCGAAGCGGAAGAGAGTTTTACCGCGGGGCAAAAAGGTTCGAGCGCCATGCCGCACAAACGTAATCCCATCTCGAGCGAGAACCTTTGTGGGTTGGCGCGAATGGTCAGGGCGGCGGTGATCCCGGCATTCGAAAATGTCGCGTTATGGCATGAGCGGGATATTTCGCATTCTTCGGTCGAGCGCATGATTGCGCCGGATGCGACGACGACGCTGGGATTCATGCTGGAACGGACAGCGTCTTTGGTGAACGGCCTCGTGGTGCGTGAAGACGCATTGCGGAAAAACCTGGACCATTCCGGCGGACTTTGTTTCAGCGAAGGCGTGCTCTTGGCGCTCGTGCAAACTGGTTTGGCGCGGCAGGAAGCGTACGTGCTGGTGCAGCGTAATGCGATGCAGGCCTTGCAGGGGGCCGGAGCATTTCGGGATTTGTTGAAAAACGACGCCGACATACAAAAACGGCTCGATCCGGGCAAAATCGACCAATGCTTCGATTTGGATCACGTGCTCGGGCACGTCGATACGATCATCGACCGAGCCATCGCGGCGGATTGATTCAGGCGAACACTTCTTCGCGCGGCGGAGGTTCGACCCCGCGATAATACTCATCCCACTTGCGAATCTCGGCCAGCAATGGTTTACCGATGGCCGTGCAGCGCCCATTTTTCAACACCACATCGGCTCCTTCGGCATTGATTTGCTTGATTTTTTCATATCGAGCCAAAAATGCCGGATTGTCCGCCAACGGGTGCTTGGCCTCGATCATCTTTTCGTAAAGTCGCGCCACGGGCAAAAACGCATGCACCGCCAAAAGGACACCATGCAATGGTCGCGGATCCGGACGCACGGGCGACGTGTACAAGGGCGAAAACGCATTTTCCAAGACGTCGTCGACTTCGAACAACGCATTGATCTTGTTGTGCGAAAATTCGTGGATCAACGCTTCCGTCATCGTCATGAGACTCGGATGCAAACTCATGTAAATCGTCCCGATGGCTTCTTGGTACGACGCCGACAAATGCTTGTGCTCGTCATACCCCACGGGAACGATTTGCTGCACGAACATGTCGAGCTCCCGGCGCAAATCCGGAAGAAACTTCGCAATCAGCTCGAGTCCGTCGCGTAAAACCCGCGTCCATTCTTCGACGCTTTTTCCGCCCAAATCAATGGAGTTACCCTGTTTGTCCGGATGCGCTTCGAACATGGCCAACGGATTGTTGTCCACCAGCGCAAGCACTGGATTGTGAGACGTCGCCGGGGGATCGTAGATGCCGTAATAAGGTTTTTCGACCCGGATACCGTCCAAAACTTCGGAAGTTCCCGACGGTTTGTCGGCAAAATGCTCCAAGTCGATGTCGACCGTCTTCGACGACGACGTAACCGTTATTTTTCCAGGTGCATACGTGATCGATTTCGGCGTTTCCGGCATCGTAATGGCCAAACGCGCACCAAGGGAGACCAGGCGCTTCGGAGGGCATTGTTGCCGAATGGGTGTTTCAATGGCGCCCACACGTGAAAGCTCGAAATACACGAGCCCCACAAATTCAGCCAACAAGGTTTCCGACGGCTGATTTCGTAGGCAGCGCAAGAGCGTCCCCACGGGCGTACGCGCGACGAAACTCTCCAATGCGCCGCGTTGCTTCGTCGCGAGTTCCGCACGTAGGATATGAAACTGCCGCATATCCTCGAGCATCGCGGGTGACAAGGCCAAACCTCGCCCCAACGTTCCCACTTCTTGGCGCAATAGATCGAGCGCCACCATCAAAACCCCTCGCGCCGTCATCGAACCGAGCGAGGGAATCGTGAGATCGTCAATCGTGGGGAAGAATTGCAGGCGGGGGCGAGGGCGAGGCATGACGAACCCTCGAGGCTTTATTCGGACGGCAATGCGGCAATGGGAGAACGTACCCGTTCGGCCGACATTTCCGTCATGAAGATGGGCGGGCAATGCAAGGCCAGGATGTTCGGATTCGGCGGCGCGGTTTGTTTCGCCATACGCAACGCCTCGTCCATCGTGCGCGCCGTTTCCCAGCCCAAGAGCTGCGGAATGTATTCGTTGTCCGCACCGACGACGATCACGCGGCCCAGGTGCTGTCGACCCGCTTCACCCCAATACCACATGAAGAATGGATGCGTCGGGTGGTACGAATTGCCATAGCGATACATTTCAATGTACGCCGGGTTCTTCGCGAACTTTCCTTCCCATTCTTTGTGCAGCTCCATGGCGTCGCGAGTAATCGGGAGCAGGCGGTGCACGAATTCGATGTACGGGGCGTGATGGTCATTGTCGAATTGATCGGTGCACGGATGCAAAATGATCATCGTGCCGCCTTTTTTGACCATCGGAATGCCCTTGTACAAATTGAACAAGTACCCCTGCGCCATGACCTGGACGAGCAGCGGATTCAGAAACGAATTGACGTTGTACGGACTGATGTACGGAATGCCCGTGATCAAAATGTCCGATTGCCCGACGACCGGCACGAGGTATTGCTCGTAGCTGCGTCGCAACGTGTGCTCGTGAACCGCCTCCGTTTCGCCGGCAAATACGCCGGTCACGCCAAACGGCGATGGTACGCGCTGGAAAATCGCTTGTCGTGCCGGTTGCGGCAATTGGTCGAGCGTAAACCGCAGGGCCCGCAAGGCGTTTTTCTCGGTACGCGTCAGGTCGTCTTCGTTTTTCGCCAGAAACTCGAGCGGCGTGTCGAACATCCGATTGTTCACCGTCGTTTCAATGGTGAACACGTTGAGCTTCTTGTTCGCCAATCGGCCCATGCGCACGACACTCGTGTTCAGCTCCGACGAACTCGGATCCATGTACGAATGGCAGTTGCGCATGACTTTGGGATTGTGATGCGCGCGTAAGCTGCGATAACCGCAAAGCCCGACGGCCACGGACTTATGCCCGCCGTCCATCGGCACGAGGTTCAAATTGACGTAAATGATGAGGTCGCTTTCGACGGCTCGTTTGTTGAGCTCGACCTCTTCGCCAAACTCGGTCGTCCCGAGGTATTTCATATTGGCGAGGTTTTCGGCGTCGTGGTTGTAGAGTTTCTTCGGCCAATAGGCCTTGAAGATTTTGTCGCCGACGATATGCCGCACTTCCCAATCTTTCATGCGGCGATGCACGCTCGTGGCAATGATGATTTCCACGTCGTCGACGGCGTAATCGGCGAGCAAATCGAGCACCACGGTGAGCACGCGTTCGCGAATGTCGGGGCGCTTCATCGGGGGCAGCGGCAACGAAATATCGTCCACTGCGATCGTGACTTTCATCCCCGGCCGAAGCTTGGCGTAAAGCGGCTCGGAATTGTACGGATGATTGATGGCGTAACGAATGGCCGCATCGACGTCGTTCAGCGGCTTGAGCGGTGGTTTGGGATAAACGACGCGCGTGCCTGTCGGCAGGTCGACCTCGACGAGCTTATCGCCCGAAAAGAGGACGCGGGGTGCACTGCGACTGTCGATCGTGACGACACTGGGGTGGCTCATTATGATTCTCGTATTCGGCGTCCGAGTTCGGCGTTCAGGTTCAAAGCGCGACGGGCATTAGGCGACGTTGATGATGGGCCAGTGATACGCACTGGCGAGAAGCTGAAGTTTGCGGTCGGGATTCACCGCCGCAGGATGACCCACGATGCTCAACATCGGAACATCGGAGTAACTGTCGGAATAAGCAAAACACTCGTCGAGATCATGACCGCGACCGCGCGCGTGTTCACGAATCAGACGAGCTTTTTCCGGACCGGCGACGACGGGACGCAACAGTTTGCCCGTTGCATGCCGATCCTTGATCTCGAGCCGATTCGCAATCACCCCCGTGGCTCCGAGATGTTTCGCCAAGTGCTGCATCAGCACATCGAGCGCACCGGAAACGAGAACCACGTCGTGTCCCTTGTCGAGGCTCGTTTGGACGAGGTCTTTCGCGCCCGGAAAAATGTTGGGTTTGATGACGCGATCGAAAGTTTCATCCGCCAAACCCACGAGTCGGTCTTCGCTCATCCCGCCGTACGACGTAAAAAGAAGCTCGTTGAAGATCCGCCGATCCCGCGTTTCCGCCCACGCCATCCATGGAGCTTTGACCAGCGCCGTGCCCAGTTTCGCCAAGCTGTGCAAAGGCGTGTTCTGGTTCAGGACGTAATAAAGCGTGGGGTGGACGAGGTTGGTGCGGATCAGCGTGCCGTCCACGTCGAAGTAGCTCGCTGCCATTTGCGTCCCGAAATCCCCTTTATGGAGCGATTCGTCAAGCAGAAGGTGACGCGAAATCGAATTCGCGCTGTGTGATTGCGCTCCTCGCGACGCCAGGCAGGCGTGAATTCGTGCGGGTGAAGAAAGCGTTGACAAGGGCCGGCTCTTCGCGGGGGGCAGCTTTGACGCCCGATCACGACGTGTTTGACCTGTGCGAACTCGCTCTGCACACAGGTGAAACAGAGACGATGGTTTTGCGAGGGCCCGATGGTGTAGCGTAGCCGAGTGACTTGGAGGCTCGATCGATGCGTGTTTCTCGAATCTTGACGCCCGTGCTCCTTGCGTTTCTTGCGACAAACTCGACCGCGTTCGCCGTCGATCGTCCACACTACGACGCCTCGTTCGATCATGCCGCAACGCATGTCGGGTCTCGCGATGTTCGCGCCCCCAAACAGCCGGTTTCATCGGACAAATCGTCGCGAACCGCCAAGACCCATGCCCCGCCTCCGGTCGTCGCTTCCCAGAACGTTCGTCGCGACGCACCGTCGTTTATCTGGGCGGGAAAAACCCCCGCCGCGGCACCTTCGGCGACGACCGATCCGCGTATCGCCGCCAGGATGCACCTGGACAAACTCGCGCTCGTGCATAACCTCCCCGTTTCCGCAGTGGATGCGGCGATCGTCAAACACGTTCACGATACGGGCCGCGGCGTCATCGTCGTGACCTTCGGTCAACAAGTCGATGGGGTCGAGGTTTTTCGCGAGCGCATGAGTCTGCTCCTCGGGCGAAATCACGAACTGCTCGCCGCGGGCGGCAACTTGCACCGTGCAGCGTCGAGACAAACCAAGGCGGCGATGAATCGTTGGGTGACGTCACGACCGGACGCGATTGCTCGAGCTTTGACTGATTTGTACGCAATGCCGGTCCAGGCGACCCACTTGATCGAGCAATCGGCGGCTTCCGGCGGGTATACTCGATTTGCGTTTGTCCCGGCATTGCCGATGCAATCGGCGCAACTTCGTTTCGATCGCCCGGCGCGGATCAAACACGTGTTTTTCCCGATGCCCGATTCGCTCGTTCCCGCATATTACGTGGAACTTTTTGCCGGCAAAGTGAACTCCAAGGCGACCGACACGTACGCCTACGTCATTGCCGCGGACGACGGACGCATTCTGTATCGCTCGAATTTGACGTCCCACGTGGCTTTCAATTATCGCGTTTGGGCGGAAACGACAGGCAATCAAAGGCCGCTCGATGCGCCCGTCGAAGACTTTACGCCGCATCCCACGGGGATGCCTGACGGAAGTTATCCGCAGTTTGTCGCACCGGTACTCGTATCGATGGAGGGTTTTAATACGCCGCCGTCGGGCGTACCCGATCCGTGGTTGCCCGTTGGAGCATTGGAAACGCAGGGAAACAACGTCGATGCGTATTCCGATGACGATTCGCCGGATGGGTTTTCCATGGGCGACGTTCGAGCCGTGACAAACAGTAAAAATAGCTTCGATCGCATTTATGATACCTCGCTGGATCCCTTGGCGAGCACCGAGCAAACCATGGCCGCCGTGACCCAGCTGTTTTACACGGTCAATTGGATGCACGATTCCTGGTACGATTCGGGATTCGATGAAGCGGCCGGAAACGCGCAAGCCGATAATTACGGTCGGGGAGGTTTGGGCAATGATCCATTACTCGCCGAAGCTCAAGACGGTGCGCTCTTGGGGTACAGCGACAATGCGAATATGTCGACGCCGGCCGACGGCGAATCGCCTCGAATGCAAATGTTCTTATGGAGCGGCAAACCGAGCGGTTCATTGAATATCCTGCAAGGCGGCGCGACCTACACGCCCGGCTTCGCGAGTTTCGGGCCGGGGCAATTCGAAATTACGGGCGACGTCGTTCTCGCCGCAGATGCCGATGCGCCGCTCAATGACATTTGTTCGCCCATCGTCAATGACGTCAACGGCAAAATCGCCCTCATCGATCGCGGCGCATGCTCATTCGAATCCAAGGCGGCCGAGGCTCAAAAAGCAGGCGCCATCGCGGTGATCATCGCCAATCATACGGCGGGCGCACCCGCTCCCGACATGCCCGGCGGCGGAAACATGCCTGCCGTGACGATTCCGATTTTATCGGTCACGCTGGAAGACGGAAAAACCATCAAAGACAGCTTATCGTCGACCGTGACCGCGACCCTCAGCCGCATGACCGGCGTTCGTCCCGACGGAACCATTGACAACACCGTCGTGACGCACGAATGGGGACACTATTTGCACAATCGCCTCGTCTATTGCAGCACCAATCAATGCGGCGGTGAAGGCGAAGGCTGGGGCGATTTCGTCGCCCTGACGCTCATGGTTCGCGAAAACGATAACCTCGGTGGTACCTACACGAGCAGCGTGTACGCACCAGTGGCGTTCCCGAATGCGGGATATTTTGGCGACAGGCGTTATCCCTATTCGGTCAATCTTCAGAAAAACCCGCTCACGTTCAAATACATCATGAATGGCGAGGGGCTGCCGCCCGGCGTTTCCAACAACGACAATGGCATCGGCAATGCGGAAGTGCACAATTCCGGGGAAGTTTGGGCGAGCATGCTTTTCGAGGGGTATGTCGCGTTGCTCAAAGAAAGCAAAGCGGCGAATCCTCGATATACGTTCGACGAAGCTCGACGGCGAATGCAAGACTATGTCGTCGCCGGAATGAAGCTCGCTCCGGTCGATCCGACATTTACGGAACAACGCGACGCCATTTTGGCCGCGGCTCTGGCCGCTGATGAAAAAGACGCAATGCTCTTGGCGCAGGGATTCGCGAAACGAGGTGCCGGGTCGTGTGCGCAATCGCCCGCGCGTGAATCCGAAGACAACAGCGGCGTCGTTGAAAGTTTCGATGTCGCCCCCGCATTATCGATTGTTTCGGTAAAACTCGAAACGACCGCGGATCAATGCGACATGGATTCGGCGCTCGATGCCCACGAAAAGGGGACGTTGACCATTGAAATGACGAATTCGGGCATGGTTCCCTTGTCCAAAGCCGAACTTTCCGTCACCTCCGCATTCCCCGGATTGCAATTCATCGATTCGCCGACGGTGAATCTCGAGAATATCCCGCGCCTCAGCACCTTCACGCGCACGTTCGACGTTCGCGTGGGCGGCGCCAACGAGCCGGCGATCCTTCCGTTCGACATCAAGATCACGAGCCCCGAAATGTGCGAGCCGGAAGTGAAGAAGACGGCGAGTTTCCGGGTCAATTACGACAATGCGCCGGGCGTGTCGACCACCGATACGTTCGAAAGCGATATCGAGGTGTGGAAGGCGCTGGGAGCCGACAAAGATCTGGTGTGGTCCCGTCAGGCCGACGAAGCATTGAATTACGCGTGGCACGGCAATGACTTGGGATTCCCCACCGATACGCGCCTCGAATCACCCGTTTTGCCGGTGAGCGCCACGGAAGATTTCGTTTTGACCTTCAAACATCGGCACAGCTTCGAAGCGAGTCCGGAAATGGAAGGCGGTCCGGACGAATATTGGGACGGAGGCGTCATTGAAATCAACGGCGCGAACGGCAATAAGTGGGAAGATGTCTCGACGTACGTCGATCCCGGTTATGGCGGCACGCTGTACGATCAGCCGGAAAACTCGTTATCGCCGCGCAAAGCCTTCGTCAGCACCAATGCTTCGTGGCCCGAAATGGACACGGTGACGTTGTCGTTTGGCAAAATGCTGGCCGGAAAACAGATCAAGATTCGATTCCGCATTGGATCGGATTCGTACGTGGGCGATTATGGTTGGGACGTCGACGATGTAAGTGTCCAGGGCATCGAGGGCAAACCATTCCCGGCCCTCGTGCCGAGCGCTAATGTCTGCAATTCCGCGCCGAATGCGAATGCGGGAGAAAATGCGCGCACGACTTCTGCGGCTCATACCACGCTGGATGCTTCCAAGAGCTCCGATGCGGACGGCGATACGCTCACATTTGCATGGACGCAAGTCAATGGCCCGACGGTCGAATTGGACGGCGCAACGAATCAGACGCCAACGTTTATCGCACCGGGTTTACGCAATTCCACGACGTTGACGTTTCAAGTCGCCGTATCCGATGGAATCGCCACATCGGTCGATACGGTGGATGTGCTCGTCGAAGCTGCGCCCATCGTGGCCGGCGGCGGATGCAGTATGGTTACATCTGGAAAAACGCCGTCAATGCCGCTGGTGTTCGGCGCGTTTTTAGGACTCGCAGCATTGCGCCGCCGAAATCGTCGGTCAAACGGATAACGGCGTCGGTTCAATGCAATCCTTGGTGACGAAATCACTGCCGGCCCATGCCTTGGGTAATCCCGGCCCGGTCATGGTGTCGCCCAGCGCATCTTTTCGCGCGCATTCGTGATTGAGCTCCAGCAAAAACGTCAACGCATCTTTTCGCGCAGGCAGCCCATAAGCCGCACGCACGGCCTTATCGAGGGACGCGTGCGCTTCCTTTAATGGATGCTCACCTGGCTCCTCCACGGACGTGTACATCGCGCGCAACGTCAAATGGTGCTCGGTCCCGAGGCTGTGCCGCAGCCCGCGCAATGCAACAGCAGCCTTGGCGACGGCCTGACATTGCTTTTTCGTGGGAGCCTGCGGCCATGGAAAACTGTCGAAAACCGTATCCGACGTATACCGGAATCGCGCCGTGAGCGTGGAACAACGTGCGGTAAACCAAGCCCAATGCATAGCGGATTGCAGAATGCCAAACGAATAATCGTCTTCCAATGGGAACACGGAGAGCGCGTCGCTCGGATGAATCTTGGCATGAACGAAGGCGAACACCGGTCGTTTCGTGACCCTCGAGCACACGATATAACGCGAAAGCGTGCTCAGTTTCGTCATCAATTCGCCGCGCGGATAACTCAAATGCCACCAACGTTTCAGGAAATTGGCATGATGATTGTTTCCGGAGCCGCCCAATTGTTCATTTCGTTCTTTTTCGTCGCGAGCTGCGGATTCGCGGTCCGGCAACACCATGGCCTTGACCCGTTGAAAAGGCAGCGCATACGTGCGCGCCACGAGAAGTTCCCGAGGATGAAAATCGATCACCCAGCGCGATGGAGCGCCATCCACATTGGATAATAAATCGTCACCGATGAGGTAAGGGTGAATGACGTCTTCGTTTTTCATGGATGTACGAAGCATCGTGGACGCTTCGTCATGGGACAATAAGAAACCTTCATGTCCATGGGTTTGCCCTTGAAAACACGAGCCTGAATCGGCATTGATTTGCAGGGTTTCCGCGCCCGTGACGTCCGCATCTCGCGATAACGATGCCGGAATGACGGGAAGGCGCGTTTCGTGCCACGGGCTGTCGAGCGAATCGCCCTCTTGCCAGGACAATCGTTTCTGTCCATCGAGCGGGCCTTTGATCCAATTGACGACGGAAACGTGGACAATCGCTTCACCGGGCCAAACCATGCTCGATACGGCATCGGTAATGGTTCCGCCATTTTTGACGATATAATCCAGTCCTCCTTTGCGCGAATCATTTTCCCGAATCGTATTGGTTCCGACGAGCCCCGCGCGAGCGCCCGGGGCGAGCTCATCGTGCGCGCGACGAAACCAATACACGCAATAATCGGCGCGTCCTGGAACATCGGGGTATTTGTTGCGTAATCGTCGTACGTAGTCCGGGCCGAATTCTTGTTGCATTCGGTTCTTGGATTGAAACGGAGGATTTCCCAAAATCAAGTCGGCTTTGGGCCATTCGCAAAAAAGCGCATCGGCGCATTGAATGTTGGCGTCGAGCATCGCCGGCGCAGTTTCGATATTCGTTCCTTCGGAACATAGCCGGCGGTGACCGAGCCATAAGGTGATTTTGGTCAGGTCGACGGCCTCCGGGTCGGTATCCAGCCCGAACAATTGAGCGATGCCGAAATGCGCAGAAGAAGGGGCGGTAATTCGATTTTCGACGAAAAATCGCTTCTTGGCATGATCATCGATGTCATCTCGAAGGCGATGCAATGCAACGAGCGACGCATACAGAAAATTCCCGCCACCACAGGCCGGATCCAAAATACGTAGTGCCGCCAAGGCTTCATACACAGCCGTCAGTTCCGACAATGTGGATGCGCGATCGATGCGCTCTCGCCAAGCTTCGAGAAACGCCGGCTTCAAGACGTATTCGACAATGGCGTGATCGGGCGTGTAATGCGCGCCCGATCGACGCCGATCCTTTGCGTGTTGGGTCGATTGAAAAAGATCACCGAGTACGCCGGGATGAACCCGTGACCAATCCTCCAGAGCCAATGCCTCCAGCAGATCCCGGGCGACGCCGTCGAGCTGTACGGAGGCCAAACCCATCGCCGCAAAGGTTTGGGGAAACAAACAATTGGACGTCAAAGCATTCGGGTCGAACGCGCCTGTCGGGATGCGTCTGCCGTTCTCGACAAACAGCGCACCGGCGCATCGCAAGACAAACCGCCGGGACTCGGCGCGAGTTCGTCCCTTTGCAACCAGCGCTTGCACGAGCGCAATCAGGCGAGAGGCCACGCGCTCCGTGGCGTCATCGGCGACAGGTGCGGCTGGTTCAGCGCGCTTCGGCATGGTTCGTCTGCACGAACCCGCGGACAATCACCGCTGCAACCAGCACCAGGAGCAGCGCGATACGCAACGGCCACGGGACAAACCGCACCCAACCGTCGGGCTCGAGGCTCAAAACGGCAACGGACAAACCCAACAGACCCGCGGCGATGTCCGTGATGCGATGACGCAGGTCCACTTCGTCGGATCGTTTCGGCGCATGCAAGAGCGCGTGCAACAACAAGCCCGCGACCGCGGAAATCAGCCAGGGTTTGCTCTTTGCGATCACGGCTGCGTCGATGACCTTCAGCGACAACGCGCCCGCCACGGTGGCCAGGGCACATCCGGTCAAGGTGAGTGCGGCCCGAAAAACTCCGCGATGCGTGTCGCTCGTCGTCGTGAGCGCCCGAATCGCAACGATCATCGCGAGCGGGATCGTGTGCGCCGCAATCGCCACGACGATCGCCGGACGCAGTTCGTTCGTCTGGGCCAGCGTCGCGATGGCCGTGCCTTCGCCCGCCTGATGCACGAGCACCGCTGCGTAGCCCGCGATGAGCGCCACGTTCGGTGAAGCTTGATCTTCGTGCAAGCGCCGCTCGAGGATGACCGGGACAAACAGCGTCGCAACAAGCGGAATCAGCGTCAGTACGCCGCCTTCGACCACCGCTTCGGGAAGTAGATGCAGCAGTGCCACGCCTCCCGCGGCGATCGTCGCAAACGTCGTGATCCCCGGCACGACGCGTCGGCCGTGATCACGCCATGCAGCGCCCAAGCCGCCAAGCGCAACGGCGATCGCGAGAACCAGAAGAGCGACGGCGAGAGACACCAACGCCCTCCTAGCATGAATTTCCCCGCGCCCGAGTATTCGCAGCTTGCTTTTCGCACGCGCACCCGCGCTCCGGGCCGGTTGTCACTTCGGATCACATTCGAGAAGCAGCGCGCGACAAACAGGCTTGTCGAGCATCCGATGCGACCCGGGCGACGAAAGCTCGCGCCGGCTTCGCTTGCAGGCAATCGGAAACAACACCCAGCGCCTCGACGGCGGGCACAACCGTGCGCCCGATCTTGCAGACGCGGAGTCGATGCGGCGGAAGTTGCGCTCTGCGCCAAGGTTCGGCACGACAACCTTGCCCGAGTCGCCACGGGGACATCCAGCCAAGACAAACGTGCGTCGAGGAAAACCACGCACGAGACAAACGACGGCGTCGCGGATCGGGTCCAGGCCGTTTGGAAAGGGAAGCGGGCGTTCGCTGTGATGCCCCATTCAATGAAATGGGTTTTACGGTGACTTTATTTCCGCCCCCGTGGCCACATCCATCGTCACGGATCGTCCCGTATCTCCCGTCGATAGGACCAAGGTTTTTCCGTCATCCGTGAACGAAACATCGAATTGGTGGGTATCTCGGGGCCGACGACCCAGTTCTTTGCGCCAAATGATATCGCCCGTATGGGCATCGGCGAGGGTCAAGGCGATTTCTTCTTCATCACTCGGCGGTTTGGTATCGCGCTCTTCCATGAAGGCAAGCTTCGAGCGATCCGGGCTGAGGTCCTCGACTTTGACAAGATAATAAAGCCCGCGCAAACCTGTTTGGTGTGACCAACCTGGGGTCAATGGAACATCGATGATGATCGATTCGATATCGCTCGTCGAGGCTTCCGCAATCCATGCGCGCCCGCGATTGGCGAAGATACAATGCCTCACGTGACCTTTTTTCCGTTCGTGAATGGAAATAGTCCTCATCGAGCCTTCTTGCTCGATACAGACGGAATTGCCATCGGGGGCGAAATAAGGCGAGCTCGGGTAATAACGCGGATGTTCGGGTACGTCGCCTTTTTCGAGCACGATGACTTTGTTCGTGGTCGAATCCCAAACACTGACTCCGCCGAGCGCCCAACCGATCTTTTTGCCGTCCGCGCTGATCGAAAAAGCCGGCAAATTCATGAATGACTCGTTCATCGGAATTGAACCGATGAGTTTTTCCCTATCGGTATCATAAACGAACAGACGCAGATCCACAGTCCCGGTATTGGGGCGGGCGGTATCGGCAAGAACGAATGCTCGATGTGCTGTTTGACTGTATTCGGAGTGTCCGCCGAGTTTTTCCATTCTCGTCACGAGCGATGGAACATCGATGATTCGAATACCGTCTCCAATTTCGATAATACGTTTTCCGTCGGGAAAAAACGCAGCCGAGCCCGGCGCCCCCGTCGGGCGTTCCGAAACCTTGTTGCCCGAGGGAAGTTCATAAAGAGCGGCGGCGGTATCGCTCCAAGCAAAGACCAATTTACCTTCGAAATCAAAGGTGGCGCGGCTCATGCCGCTCATGGAAAACAGCCGCACACCCTTTGCGTCCCATACTTCGAGGGCACTTGAATCCGCGCTCGGTTTTATTTTATGCCCGAGAGGACTTCGGGCGTAGACTCCCCAATCCTCGTCGTTCGTCGGCGAACTCGATGGCGGAGGTTTTTCCGCGGTGGATGCCGCAGGTTTGGCCTGAGACCTTTGCGGCTCCACGGCCGACTTCGACGTCTGCGTGATGGGTTTTGTCTGAATGGCCGGGGCTCCTTTTCCCCCGCAACCCGCAGTCAAAATGCACGATACGACCGTGTACATCCATGCGCGCATCGGCATTGAGGTTACACCAAAGGCGGCGAAGTTCGCAAGGAATTCATTTCGGCCGATTCGTCAATCATCGCAATCCGTCGCGACGCCATCGGCCTTTCCTTCAAGATTGCCGGCGTGCATCAGGTCGGTCGACATACCGGGCAAACACAACGGAAAAACAGTGCGCGACAAACTGTCGGATCGAGCATCCGATGGAACATGGGGAGCGAGAGTTATCACGAACCGTACGAGCAACTGTCCGAGGCGAGTCGAGACATGCACCGTGCCCTCACTTCGCTCGTGGAGGAAATCGAAGCTATCGACTGGTACGCACAACGGGCGGAAGTAACGACCGATCCCGAACTGCGGGATGTGCTCCTGCACAACCGCAGTGAAGAGATCGAACACGCCATGATGAACCTCGAGTGGATCCGGCGTCATGATGCAAAGTTTGACGAGACAATCCGCACGTACTTGATGACGGACGTGCCCATCGTAGCCATTGAAGAAAACGTCCTGGAAAAAGGTGCGTCGGGACAAATGGTATCCCGGACGAACACGCCCGTGCACGGGCTTGGCATCGGTAGTTTGAAAGGGAGATGAACGTCATGGTCACGACGCTCGAACGGCGCGAACTGGCGCCGCTATTGCCCGAGGCATTGGCATTGGTCGACGCCGAGGCGCGTCGGGTTTTGGAACAAAGATTGGCCGCGCGAAAAGTAGTCGATTTTCGCGGACCTTTTGGATGGCAATTCGCTGCGGTGAATACCGGACGATTGCGCGTTCTTCCGTCCGAACCGGTGCCCGGAGTCTCCGTCAGGCAGCGCATTTCGGTGCCGCTCATCGAATTGCGTGCACCCATTGCGCTCGATATGGAAGAGCTCGATGCTGCCGGCCGCGGAGCCGAAGATTTGGACTTGTCGGCGGTCGTCGAAGCGGCGGAACGAATTGCCAGTGTCGAAGATGCGGCGGTATTTCACGGATATCCCGAAGGAGGATTGTCGGGGATCGTCGAAAAGAGTCCGCACGAACCGGTGAAAGTGCCCAATGTCGCGGCTTGGCCGAGTGCCGTCGTGCAAGCGAAGGAAATATTGCGTTTGGCCGGGGTGACCGGTTCTTATCGCCTGGTCGCGGGACCGACGGAATATGATGAATTGGCGGCGGGGGCCGATGATGGATATCCGATTTTGAAACGAATCGAGCGGCAAATCATCGACGGTCCGGTCATTTGGGCGGCGGCATTGCAGGGCGCGGTCCTTTTGTCCGTGCGCGGAGGCGATTATGAATTAACCGTCGGGCAAGATCTGTCCATCGGCTACGCGTACCATGAAAAACGTTCCGTCGAGCTGTATCTGACGGAATCGTTCGCCTTCCGCGTGCTCGAACCTCGGGCGGCCGTGGTCTTGCGCAGGGGCTAGCCGCAATGCGGCTCGTCACGCATTCGGCGGAGGCAGAATCGTATTCGTCAACTTGTCGGTTTGGCGCGACGACCAAGTTTCGCGAGACGAACGCTCGGAGATCGGTTCTTCCCGGCCGCCCACGTTCGCCCGCACTTCCGGACGTATCGCTCGAACCGATCCGAAAAACGCCACCAAGAACAGCACGGCGGCGAGGATGACGAGCCGCCAAGCGACCGAAGGCACGATCGCGCCCAGGCCGATCATGATGGCAATCACCGCACACACCGAAGCCGTTGCTGCACAAACGATCGCCACCGCTCCCCACGCAACACGCGGAGCTGCGTCGCGCACCGTCCGCTCCGTCTCCTCCCGCGCGAGCGCTACGCCATCACGGACGAGCTCCGTCGCGACGTCGAGCGTGTCGCGAGCAACCGCCACGAGCACATCGCTCGTCGACTTTCCATCGAAGGTTTGTCCTCGTCCATCTTTGGCCGGCGAAGCCGCTCGATGTTGAGAATCCATTGAGGTATTGCGCTGATTCATCGCTCGCTCCTCTCACAAAAAACGCACTCGAATACGCCGTCGCCGACGGACGACGGCGGTCACGATGCCCAGCACCAAGAGCCCACCCATCACGAGACTTGCCAAGACAAACCTCTTGCCGACCGTCGTCGCCGTGGACCCGAGCATCGTCGACAGTTTTCCGAGGTCCGCGACCAAGCGCTCCTTCGCCAGTTCGAGGCGGTGAGCGAGCGCTCGCTCACGTTGATTGATCTCCGGTACTTCGATCATCGAAGTCGCCGTGCCGCCTGTTCTTCGCCCTTCTCGCGTACGTGCCGCGAACCCTTGCGTGCCGAGACGATTCATCCCCGTAAGCGCGTGCAACATGCGTACCCATGCGCCCCGGCGTGCGAGCGCGCAGCGACGGAACGACAATCACCGTTTGCCCTTTCGTTTCGTCGCTCGTCGTGCCAAATCGCTTCCCCAGGACGACGAAAAACCATGAAGATTCCGCGCCACATCTTTCGCGAGTACGACATTCGCGGCGTTGCCGATCGCGACCTCTCCGATGAACTCGCCCACGCTCTCGGTCGAGCGTTTGCCCATGTACTTCGTTTGAGCTCCAAAGAACGTAGCGCTCCGCTCCGCGTCGCCGTGGCGCGTGATGGTCGTTTCTCCAGCGCTCGCTTGTTCAACGCGCTCACGGAAGGTTTGCGTACCGGCGGCGTGTCCGTCGTATCGGTCGGCGTGGGACCGACGCCGATGCTTTATTTTGCCGCGTTTCACCTCGAAACCGACGGCGCGATCATGATCACCGCCAGCCACAATCCGGCGCCCGACAACGGCTTCAAGTTGATGCGCGGAAAGAGTTCGTTTTACGGCGCAGACATCCAACACCTCGCTGATGTCATCGAGAGCGATGCGGCGTCGAAAGAACCGGCTCCGGCACGCGGGGAGTTCGTCGAGATGAACGTGCAAGCGGAGTACATCGAAACCGTGCGGCGCTCGAGCCGTTTGGCGCATACGAACGTGAAGTTCATCGTAGACGGTGGTAATGGCGCGGCCGGGCCATTGGGCGTAACGACGTTGAATGCGCTTGGTTTGACCCCGGAAACGCTGTATTGCGATATCGACGGCAGTTTCCCCAATCATCACCCGGATCCGACCGTCCCGAAAAACCTCGTTGCATTACGAGAGCGCGTGCTGGCCACCGGCGCGACGCTGGGCGTGGCTTGGGACGGCGATGGAGATCGGATTGGGGCCATCGACGAAACCGGAGAAATCGTTTGGGGCGATAAACTCCTTTTGCTGTATGCTCGGGCCGTTCTGAAAGATTTCCCCGGGGCTACGGTGCTGGGCGAAGTCAAGTGCTCGGAAACGCTTTATGCCGACATTGCGAAACATGGCGGCCGACCGCTCGTCTGGAAAACCGGACATTCGCTCATCAAGGCCAAAATGAAGGAAGAGCACGCCAAGCTGGCCGGCGAAATGAGCGGGCACATGTTTTTTGCCGATCGCTGGCTCGGATTCGACGACGCCATTTATGCGACGGTTCGTCTGGTTGAAATCATTGCCTCCGAAGGCAAAACATTGGGCGAGCTGTTGGCCGACGTTCCGAAGACCTTCGCCACGCCGGAGATTCGAGTGGATTGTCCGGACAATATCAAATTCCAGGTCGTCGCGGACGTCGTGGCCCATTATCGAAATACGCATCGCGTGCTCGATATCGACGGCGGACGAGTGGATTTTGGTGCGGGTGCCTGGGGCCTTTGTCGCGCTTCCAATACGCAACCGGTGCTCGTGCTGCGTTTCGAGGCGGCGACGCCCGAGCGGCTCGAAGAAGTACGTCTCGAAGTGGAAGGCGTCGTGGCTCGAGCGATTACGCAGGTTTCGAATCAGGGCGGGGGATCGTGACGAACGAACGCACAGAAAATCAGAATGCGCCGTGGACGATTCGTCGTGTTCTCGCTTGGGCTGTCGATGATTTGAAGAAGCGGGGTTTTTCCTCGCCGCGTCTCGATGCGGAATTGCTCTTGTGTCATGTGCTGAAGCAAGACCGCATCAAACTCATCATGGACGCCGAAAGGCCGCTCGAAAAAACCGAGCTCGCACGATATCGCGAATTGTTTCAGCGCCGTCGTGCGGGTGAACCGGTCGCGTATTTGCTGGGCGTGCGTGAATTTTACGGTCGCCCGTTTCGCGTGGATCGGCGGGTGCTCATTCCCCGGCCCGATACCGAGACGCTCGTCGAAGTGGCGCTCGAACGCACGCGACACGTGTATTTGTGCGCGCGTGTGCTCGATTTGTGCACGGGATCGGGCTGCGTGGCGATTACGTTGGCCAAAGAGCGGCCGACGACGCGCGTTTTGGGCGCCGATTTGTCCATGGATGCCGTATTGGTTGCGCAAGACAATCTCGTGCGGCTCGGCGCGATGAATTGCGCCATTTGGCAATCGGACTTGTTTGCCGCGCTCGAACCGGCCCGACCTCGATTCGATTTGATCACCGCCAATCCGCCGTATATCCCGGACGGTGAAATTCCGGAGCTCGAGGTGGATATTCGCGGATTCGAGCCGCATCTGGCCTTGTCCGGCGGTGGCGATGGTTTGTCCGTCATGCGCCGCGTGGTGGCCGAATCGCCAAAACATTTGCTCGCGGGCGGAGTTTTGGCGGTTGAAATGATGACGGGACAGGGTCCGGACGTCGTGGCCATGTTCGAACAGGCCGGGTTTTCCGACGTGCAAATCAAAAAAGATTTGGGCGGACGCGAACGGGTCGTGTCCGGCGTCATGGCTTGATTTGTCGACGAATTACTTCTTATTGAGCGGATACAGCGCCGTTCGCCAACCGAGAACGAATGCACCGCCACGAAGCGACGAGCTCCACACGTAATCGTACCCCAAATACGGCCCCATGCTCACTTTGGGCCCGAGACGAACGCCTTCATAAAAAGCGCTCACGCCGACGCTGGACGAATATCCCCCGTCGACGAGCAATTTGCTCGTGTCCGTCCCCGGCATGACAATGCCCGTGCCGATGCCGGTTTCAAGCGCCAAACCTAATTCTCGATAGGTGCCGCCGAGGGGGAACAAGGGGAAGATTTCGGTGTGAAATCCGACGGTTCCCAGAATGACGGTATTGTCGCCCGTTGGAAAACCCAGCGCGGCGACGGAGGCGCCGAAGATGAGAAAATCACGTAATGCGAAACCGGCCCAAGCGCGGGAACTGAATCCGAAACCGATCCCAGAATCGGTGTAATAGCCGATCAAGCCGATTTTGGTCGGATCATTCGGAAAACCCGCCGCGCTGCCGAGAGAGCCGCCGAGGGAGATTCCCATGGTCAAAACGGTGCGCCGTTCGGCGGTCACCGGACGTAGAATTGGGTCATCGGGATTTTCAAGGCCGCTCGTGCCCAGAACCCGAACGCCGGCCTCTTCTTTTTTTTCTTCGGCTTGAGCATCCGTGGTGGCGCGACTGCCGCGCGATCCGTCCGCCAATGCGCTCGTCGTGATGACCAAGGTCGCGCCGCCCGCGAGCACGGCGACGATTGGCGCGGAAAGACTTTTTGAAAAACCAGCTGTGACCATTTCGAGTCTTTCTTTAGTGTAGGAATCGGCTCACGTCCAGACTCGATTTCGACGGTCGTCAAAGGTTCGTTCGCGCTCTCTTTTCAGCTCGATTGCAGAGTCGCGGAAATGCTCCATTCGCGAATGGCGACCGATTCGCGGATGAGCAGCTCCCGTTGTTTGTCGGCGTCCAGCGCATGATTGAACATACTTTTGCGATTCTTATTGGCTCGGGAAACTCGTTCACCAGCCAATGAGATGGCTTCGTAAAGCAATGCATCGGCGACGGTGGGGCAGGCCCTGACGATCGACTTGAATGCATCTTGGGTGATTTCGAGTATCGTGCATTCGGTTTTCGTGACGGCCGAGACGGGGCGCGGAGCATCATCCCACAAGGCGGCGAGGCCCAAAATGGCTCCGGGGCCAAGGCGTGCCATATCGTATGTATCCGCGCCTTGCGTGCGCTGAACGTCGACTTCGCCCGAAATAATCACGAAACATGAATCGGCACGGGTGCTTTGCACGAAAATGGACGTTTCCGTCGGCATCGTGGTGAGTTTGCCGAGAGCAACCGCGCGTTCGATATCCGCGTCGGCAAGGCCGGCGAATGCGGGAACGACCCGCAGTTGGTCCGCACGAAATGGCACGAATTGCATTGTGCTGCGATTGGCGCCGTATTGCGGGAAATCGGCGCTCCATAATGACCGACCCACCTCGCCCGCGAAAGGCAAAAGAGCATTTCCCAGTGCGCGTATGGAAGGAAAGCGATCTTCGGGGGCCAAGGCCATTGCTTTGAGAACGAGCGCGTCGAATGCCGGAGGCAATGAAGGACGATGGGCCGACGGCGGCTTGGCACCTCCCACGGCAATGGTCCCGAGCAGCGCGGGTACCGTCGCTTCGTCATAAGGCAATTCTCCCGTGGCCACGAGGTAAAGCGTGACGCCGAGGGCATATTGATCGCTGCGGGCGTCGAATCGAGCCATTCCACCGGTGGCGACCTCCGGCGCAATGAATGCGGGAGTTCCGACGATTTCTGTCGAAGTCGTCACCGAATGCGCCCCGCTGCCCGCGTCCAATTTGGAAATGCCAAAATCGAGGAGCACCGGGTGTTCGCGCGGCGGCTTTTTGGCAATGAAGATATTTTCCGGCTTGATGTCGCGATGAAGAATGCCCGCTTCATGCGCCGTGGCGAGCGCCGAGACGATGGGTAAGAAAATATCGGCGATACGTTCGACGGGCAAATCCGGCTGCTTGTTGCACAAAGTGAACAAATCCTGCCCTTCGAGCAGATCCATGGCCAAAAATGGCATGGATTGCTCGACGCCGATATCGTGAACCGCAACGACGTGCGGATGAGCCAAACGTGAGGCCGCACGAGCTTCGATGACGAATCGCTGCACGACGTCATTGCGCAACGAAAACCACGGATGAAGGATCTTCAGAGCGACACGCTTTTGCAAATCGGTATGCAATGCTTCGTAAACAGCGGCCATTCCGCCGCTTCCGATTTGGCGCACGATCAAATAGCGACCGAATCGTTCGCCCGCGTGCAGCGTCTTCATGCCTTGCAAATCTTGCGTGTCCATGCATTCACCAAAGCATGCTCATGCGCTCGATTTCCGTATCGAGCTGTTTTTCGATCAGGCGAATACGACGCAGCAGACTGCGCAATGAAACCGCCGCCAACGCGTGCGCCGCCGCCGGCACATTCTTACGCAACGCAATCACCGCGTCCTCGTGAAGCTCATGCACGAGCGCCGGCGTCGTCGCTCGAAGCGTCACGGTTCTCGGCGCAGGATCGAACAAACTCGCCTCGCCAATCACTTGGCCCGGGCCAAACCGCCGCGCCAAAAGCGCTCCGCTGGCCTTCGACGTGGCACTCAACGTGCCATGTTCGATGAGCAGCATGCTCGATCCCGGGTCGCCTTCATCGAACACCGTATCCCCGGGCGCGTAGCCGCGGCTTTGAAAATAAAGCGCCAACGCTTCGCGATCCTCGTTGGACAAACCTTCGAGGAAAGGCAGGGCTTTGAGCAGTTGCGGGTCGAGAAGCATTACGAGCCGGCGATGCTACCAGGGACATGAACGTTTGGGAAGTGGTCAGACCGGAGGAGCCGCCGACAAACCCGCAGGCTTGTTCGGGTTCGGCGAAGTGGAACGCAAGCCGTCGATGTGTTCCAGCAATGACTCGCTGATTTGATTCCACATGGGGTCCAAAATGAAATCGATTCCTTCGCGGCGTGCCAATTTCGCTGCTGGAACAAAATCGGAATCGCCGGCAACAAGGACGATCTGGTCGGCGAGCTTCTTGTACGCAATCGAGGCAATATCAAGCCCGATACGCATATCGACGCCTTTTTGCCGCCCCTCATAGACGAAGTGATTGTCGGTAAGGTCCGCCGGCTGAAGCGTTCCTTGGCGAAGTGCATCGAGCGTCTCCGTCTTGTACTTCCATTCGGAAATATCCGATAGATGTCCAAGTCGTAAAGCGACTTTTCGTAGTTTTTTAATTTCTTCGTGTAGCGCAAGACGAAACTTCGCCATTGGCGTCTTAGAAAAATCGACTGATTTCTTGGAGATGGGATAGTGCGCCTTTTTTGTAATGGGTGGGCAATCGTAGAAAAAAATTCGATAAAGGTCGTGCGATGCAGACCCCTTCTTGTCGTGGAGATGGTTGCACGCCATCTTGTGCATCGTTTTGGCGACCACGACAGGATCCATTGGGTCATGGCGTGCGTAAATTCTAGGAAATCGCTTCAAAAAGAATGCACCGTCAATGAGAATTGCCGTCAACATGGTTTGCTCGGGAAAGAAAAAGCCCTCGGGCTCGGCATTCCCGCTATCAACAGTGTTGAACCAAGAAGGGAATGCGTACTGCCGAGGGCACTATGACCCTCGCTTACCGCTCGCGGTTGCCCAAGTCAAGTGAATTTTATTCCGTCCGTTCGTTTTTCCAATCAGCGGACAAACCCTTCCCACCACGAAACATTTCCCTTACCCTACGTCACATGTCGTCCCGCATCGCGGTCGTCTTCCCTCCGATTCGCGTCTCGCGCGATTTCATCGACTATCCCTATTTCGCCGATCTCGGTACCGTCCAAGCCGCCGCCGTTCTTCGCGAAGCCGGCTTGCATGTCGACCTCATCGATGCCCTCGCGCTTGCCGGTGCGACACTTGCCGCGGATGATGATGCCAAGCACGTTCGTCTCGGCGTAACCGTCGAAGAAGCTTTCGCGCGCATTCCACCGCAAGCCGACGCGGTGCTCGTCGCGTACACGCCCTTTCATCGCCCACCCGCGCGTGACCCATTGCTCGGCGATTTGCTCGCTCGTTTGCATGCGGTTTGTCCGGGACGTCCGATTGTCCTGGCTGATTTGTACCAAAGCGGGCAACACGTCGTCGACGCACCTTCCGCACAAATCCTGAAGGCTTATCCCGAAATCTCGGCGCTCGTTCGGTATGAAGCGGAAAGCGAAATCGTTCCGCTCCTCGAAGTATTGTTGAAAAAAGGCGCTCTCGAGCAACCTGTGGTCGTGGATGGTTCGGATCCGAAACATCTCGACGAATTGCCTTTGCCCGCTTGGGACCTCGTCGACATGCCCGCGTACTTTGCGTTTCATTCGGCCGTCGTCGAAGGACTTGGGCGTCCCTCGTGGGCGTTTCCAATCGATGGTTCGAGCGCCCCGGTGCTCACGAGCCGCGGTTGTCCTTATCGTTGCGTGCATTGTTCGTCGAATCCCACGTCACGCACGAATGGAAACCTCGACAAACCCAAGACCCAACGCCGTTATTCTGCGGCGTACCTGGATCGTTTGTTTGGATTGCTGCGCGAGCGCGGCGTACGGCGCGTGCACCTGTTGGACGAGCTCGTGAACGTGAACGAAAAGCATTTCGATGCGGTCGTGGAGCTTTTGGAAAAACACGATTTGGCATTCGAAATTCCCAACGGCGTGCGTGCCGACTACGTCCTCGAACGGCATATTCGCGCCATGAAGGGGCGAATGACGACGCTCAGCGTGAGCGCCGAGAGCGGTGTGCAACGCGTGGTCGATGAGGTCGTCGACAAACAGCTCGACCTGTCCGCCATTCGTACGACCGCTCAATTGGCGAAAGAGGCCGAATTGCCGCTGCTCGTGCATTTCATGATTGGTTTGCCGGGCGAAACCAAGCGGGAAATCAACGGGACATTGGAGTTCGCGCTGGAATTACACGAACAGGCCAACATCATTCCGAGCGTTCAATTCGCCACACCGCTGCCGGGGACGCGTCTTGGCGCGATGGCGGCGAAAGAAAAACGTTCGTTGCCGATCGTCGCGGATTGGGGCCCGCATTTTCAACAAGTCCCCACCATTGAAACCGACGAATTTTCTTATGAAGATCTGAAAAAATTCAAATGGACCTTCGACAAGCGGATCGAAGCTTCGGCGGGCCCGAAAAAGGTGATCATGAACGTCACCTACAAATGCAACAATCGCTGCACGTTTTGCGCGACGGGGACGCGGACGCAATTCGACGGTAATTACGATCGCCAACGCGAGCTGCTCGTGAAGTATCGAAAAGTCGGCGTCACGTTGCTCGATTTCGACGGCGGCGAACCCACCCTGAACCCGAATCTCCTGCGCCTCGTTTCATTCGCCAAACGTATCGGGTACGAACGAATCAACGTCACGACGAATGCGCGTATGGCGAGTTATGAAGAGTTCGCGGACAAACTCGTGCATTCCGGCGTGACATCGCTCCTCACCAGCATCCATGGACCGGATGCGCAAACGCATGCGCAAAATGTCGGCGTCGCCGAAGCCTTCGATCAAACCTGCGCCGGCGTGCGCAATTTCGTCAAGCTGGCTCCGGCCGGCGTGGAGCTCGGCGCCAACATCACGATCACCAAGTCGAACCACAAGAAACTCGAAGCGACCACCGCCTTGATCTACGACCTCGGCTTGCGTTGGTTCAACATCCAATTCCTCACGCCGTTCGGTCGAGCCACGAATTCCGTTTGTCCGGATACGACGATTGCCGCCGAAGAAGCCATGCGCGTCATCGACAAATGGAAAGATCGCATCAAGTTCCAAGTCATCAATCTGCCGTTTTGTTTCATGCCCGGCTTCGAAGAATTCCTCATGGGCGACATGCTCAAACTCGAGCGGCACATGCTCTTCGTGAACAACGAAGAAGTGAACCTGTTTCAATATCTGCGCGAACGACGCGCCAAAAAAGACGTGTGTACGTCATGCCCGCATGCGATCTTTTGCGGCGGCTTCTACGAGCTCGACGATGTCCCCGAACCGACGTGGTTGGTTCGTCCGGAAGATCTGGTTCGTCCCATCCAAACGGATGTGCCGCGGCCGTATTGAAGTATTTTCAGGGTGAAACGACCAGCTCCCCGAACAACGCGGTGGCGTAACGATCATCCATGTCGATGAACGCCCGGTTCGCGTCGCGATCGATGGGATTGATTCCGCAATACTCGACGCTGGCCAAGTGGCGCCATCGTCCCGCGCGCTCGGGTTCGTGAGGAAGAACCGGAGTCGTACAGGTGAAACACCCGATCGTCGGATAACCCATGGCATGCAGCGGATTGACGACGATGTGCGGATCCGCGTCGATCATGGCGTCGAGTTGGTCCCGTGAAACGTGCACGAGCGGATGGATGCGCAAAGCGTTCAGTTCCATGTCGATATCGAACATACGTGTGCGGCTGCGCGCTCCGCCTTCTTCACGTCGCAACGCGCTCACGAGCGCGTCGTAGCGGCCTTTTTGCGCGAGGAGCGGTTCGCGTTTGCGCATCGAGCAGCAACGTTCCTGGCCTTCGTGCGTCATGTACAAAAGCCCCTCCTGCGCTGTTTGATCGGCGAACGAGCGCAGCGGAAACCGCGTGATGATGCGCAAATGCGTGTGTGTGCGGGCGAGCTCGTCGCGCGTGGCGAGCGTTTCGCGATGCATCACGCCCGAGTCGACGAAGAGCACGTCGAAGTCGAGAGCTTCTTTGTCGGCCAGGCGGCACAAGAGCGATCCGGCGCGTTGCATGCCGGAAAGGATGGCGGCGCGTGGGCCGAATACTTGGTGCACAAAGCGAAGAATTTCGATCGGTCGGGCATGAAAGAAGCGCTCGTTCAAAGCATCGAGCGCGTCGGACGTGATGCGCATGGCGCACGTGCTAGCACAACTCGAGCCTGGTCGTTGGGGCTTGCCTCTCTGAACGTCGTCGCTTACAAAGTCGCCCCAGACATGTCCACATCTCCCTCGAAGGCCCAGAGTTCGGGGCGCATCGTCCATGATCTCGGACGGCGGAAGTTTTTGTTCGTCACGGGCAAAGGCGGCGTTGGAAAAACGACATTCTCGGCGGCTTTGGCCGTAGCGCTCGCGCGTGAAGGCAAGCGCGTGCTCGTGGCCTTGTGCAATACGAAGGAACGCCTTTCGGCGATCATGGGCACCAAACCCATCGGGGACGAGATCGTGCCTGTCGCCGACGGGGTGTGGGCGGTCAATATTTCGCCGGAAAAAGCTTTATTCGAATATGGCGCGATGGTGCTCAAGGTTCGAGCCGTGGCGCATGCCGTATTCGACAACAAATACACGAGTGCGTTTTTCCGGGCCGTACCTGGTCTTCATGAATGGGCGATGCTCGGCAAAGCCTGGTTTCACACGACGGAATTGCTCGACAATGGCAAGCCGCGTTTCGACGTCGTGCTCCTCGATGCGCCCGCGACCGGTCACGGTATCGATATGTTGCGCGTTCCCAAAGTCATTCTCGACGTCGTGCCGCCGGGAGTTTTGCGTCGCGATGCCGAAGCCGCATGGGCGATGTTTCGCGATCCCAAACAAAGCGGCGTCGTGGTCGTGACTTTGCCCGAAGAAATGCCCGCCCAAGAAACGCTGGACCTCATCGGGGCAATCGAGCGGGATCTTTCTTTGCCGGTGCTTCGTCTCGTCATCAATGGCGTCTTGCCTCCGCTGTTTACCCCGGACGAACGGGATCGATTGGCGGGACAGACCGATTTGTTGGCCATCGACGCTCCCGAGCGCGCACAAAATACGCCCGAGAGTGCGCTCGTGGCGGGGGCCCGGCGCGCGGTGCGCGAAAAAGTGCAAGCGGAGAGTTTGGCGCGGCTCAACAAAGAATCGAAGTTGCCGCGGATCGAATTGCCTTACCTATTCGACGAAGCATCGACCGTGCAAGGCACGCGGATGCTGGCCGATTTGTTGTAATCGGTTTGGCGGGTTGTTATGGCTCGCAGATGCTATTCAGGCACAAGTCGCTGATGCATTGACCGTCTTGCGAGCACATTTGCCCATTTTTGAGCAAACAGTCGCCGCTGAATCCGGCGCAAGCTTTGGTCATTTCGCAGACCCCGGGGTCTTCGGTGCCTTTTGACAAGGTCGAACAAGTCCCTTGTTTTCCGGTTAAATTGCAGGCTCGGCATTTGTCGGTGCAGGGCGTGTCACAACAAACGCTATCGACGCAATACATACCCATTGCGCAATCCGCGTCCGACGTACAAGCCATGCTGCAAGGTGCGCAATCCGGCCCCCCGCAATCAACGCCCGTTTCGTCCCCGTTTTTCTCGCCGTCGCTGCACGAAACGCACGTGTTGTCACTGCAATAACCATTGTTGATCTCGCAATCGGAATCGTAAACGCACTCGACGCACGATCCATTTCCGTCGCAAACCTTGTCGCCGTTGCATTGCGTGCCTTTGGGAATCAACCCGGCAACACAAGAACCGTCGGAACAACTCATTGTCGTGCAGGTCGTCACGGCGGGACAATCCTGGACCGTCATGCACGGTTGTCCGGACGTGCCCAATCCCGCGCCGGAGGATGTCGCGCCAAACCCGCCGTTGCCCCCCGTATTTCCCGTTGTCGTGAGGGTCAAGCAGCCGCCGACCGACATGAATCCGATGGCAATGAAGCCGATCGCGATTCCACGAAATTCACGCATATCGTCCTCCTCCTCCAAGGAGGATACCGCATATCGATGCACGTGGATATGGCGCAACGGGCGCAACGGACAAAAAAGAAAAGAGCGCCGGGCTCTACGGTGGGGGGGAACCGGAGCGGGCGCTCGGGATACGGGTATTGCAACCACCGGGCCAAGTTGGAAGTCTTTGGATTTCCATGCATTGGGCGGGATCGGGAACCATCCTATTTCAAGAATGAAACCCCGGCGTGAAAGCAGTCTTTCACGAATGCGAGCCGAGCCTCAATCCATCGCGCGGCGAATGAACGTCGCCATCTGACCGCGCGTCACAAAGCTGCTCGGGCAATACAGCTTTTTGACGGAATCACAGCCGCTCGTGACGCCCGCATTGCCCAGCGCATTGATGTTGGCTTCGTGCAGGGAATCTTCATCGTCGACGAACAGATCGTTCGAGGAAGCGGCGAGTTTGAAGGCTTTGACGAGGAACGTGGCCATTTCCGCGCGCGTGACTTCTTTCGCCGGGCAGAATTCCGTGCCGGCGACATTGCATCCGCTCGTGATACCCGCCGCGGCGACGGAATTGATGGCGGCTTCATACGGCGAACCGTTGTCATCCGTGAAGCGTTCGGGGCCTGCGGGCAATTTCAAGGCGTTGGTCAAGAAAACCGCCATTTGCCCGCGGGTGACGACGTCATTGGGACAATAATTGCCGCCGCCGCAACCATTGACGAGCCCTTGTTTTGCCAGCCAATCGATATCGGCTTGAAACGGCGAGCTGCAAGTATCCGCGAACGCCGCCGAACACGCCGGTTCGCCGCCTGATGCATTGCATGTGGCGCCCATGGGAAAACCATTGGCCGGCGACTTGCGCATACGCGATTCCGTTCCCGGCCCCCAAGTCCCGTCCTCGGCGATCTTGTCGCCGGGATTGTTGCGATTCCACAATTTTTGGAAGGCCAGCACATCGAGTCCCCGCTGATCCACCGAGCCCGCGCCCACATAATCGAAATGCCACGGGTCACTCGAACCAAGCCAACGAAATCCATTGCTCTCCAGCGTCGTGCGCCAAGCCGAATATTCCTGAATATCGATGGCCGTCCCCGTTTCATGGTTCGACAAACCAGGTTTGGCCGCGAGCGAAATGCCGCAACGCCCCGTTTGGTACCAGTTGTAGAGCAGGTATTGCTGGGCCGCGGTCCGCAACATCGAATTGACGTTCATCGCGCGACTCGGATTCGCTTTCAGCACCGATTGCAGCTTGTCTCGAGCCGGCTTTTGGATATTCGGAAAAACGTTCGTCCCGGCGGATGCATTCGAGGTCAACGTGAGCGGGGAAAATGCTCCGGGTGAAATGCAATTGCTCTCTTCGATGATCTGTTGGGAAAGACCTTTGACGCTCACCGTGCCGCACGAAGTCGCCGCCGCATCGGCGACGGTGCCTCCGGAAAATCCCTCGGCGAATTGCCCGATATTTTCATCATGGATATCGGCTTCGTCACCGTTTTGATCGACGGGTGCCGAGTCGATGGGATTTTCCGCGCCGCAACCGGCCAGCATCCAAACGGAAACCAACGGCGCCAAACGGCGAGCCGTAAATGCAAAAGCGAGCTTGTTGTTCATGCCGGCGGTATCAGCAAGGACCTTGCCAACAACGTCACATTGGTTTTTCGCATTGTTTTCGCGTTCGTTGGGGGTGCATCTGGTGCGTGTCGGGTGGTGAAACGCTGATCCAGCCGGCGCATCCGAGGTCCGGGAGATGCTTGACAAAAGGCAACAAAAAGGGCCTTATGGGGCGATGTCCTCTACCAATCATTTGTTGCTCGATGGTCGTGCGCTCCTCGATGCCGAGCGTCTCGTGCAGATGCGCATGGCCGAGCGTCGGGTGAGTTTCGAAATTGCATTTCGTGCGGCTCCTCCGCATACGGCGTTTCTGGTCGTTGCCGGCGTCGAATCTGCGCTCGAAATGCTCTCCCGCCCGATGATCGATCCCGAACGTGTCACTGCGGCGCAAGATTTGGTGGGTTTTTCGGACGATCTGGCGAACCGTTTACGGAATTTTTCGCCCAAAATCGATGTCGATAGCGTCTCGGATGGGACCATCGTTTTTCCCGGTGCGCCCGTCGCGGCCGTCGAAGGATCATTTATCGACGCATTGCTGACGGCGTCTTTCGTCCGAGCAACATTGCGGCGAGCCACCGCGATTGCGACGCGCACCTGCCGTTTGCACATGGCGGCCGAAGGTGATCCCATCATTGACGGTTCGAGCGCTCAAATCATGAGTCCCGAAGCAGCGCTGCTCATGGCTCGAGCGGCGGTCATCGGCGGCGCTAGTGCCACGACAAACGTTTTGGCGGCGCTCGAGTTAGGAATTCCGTTTCGGGCCACCTCGGGCGTGGCGCTCGGAAAGATGGGTTTGTCCGTGGAGATGACGATGGACGCGTGGAGCCCTCCCGATGAAGAGGAGCTGCTCGACATCGGCGAAGGAGACGATGAAGAGTCCGTTTTGCTCGAATCCAAGCGTCGAGGTCGTCGGGCCGGCGGCTGGCTCGCTCGCGGGCTCGATGATGCCGAAATTCGCGCGCTGCCCATCCGCTGCGAGCTCGTGGCGCTCGATACCGGCGGTGCTTGGGCCGCGCCTCCGATTGGATTCAGCGGCGAGGAAAAACCTCGGCCGGGTCGAAAGGTCGTCGCACGGTATGCCGACGGGGACGGGCGGCTTCTCGGGGATATCGTCCATTTGATGTCCGAGAAAATGCGTGCCCCAAAGGATATTGGCGCGACAAACCTCACCATTTTGGCCAAACCGCGCATGCGTGAAGGGCGAATTCTCGAACCCGCCGAAGCGGCGAACGTGGGTCGCGAACGCGCGATCGCGACGCGGGCGGCATTGCCCGATCGGGTCACCTATTTGCGTGGTCCGGCGGCGTATCGCGTCGACGAATCGGCCGGCGTTTTGGCTCAACGTGGTGGAGCAGCCCGCGCAAAGGAACGATTGGCCGCGTTTTCATGAGGATTGATTCGGGTAATTCCCGCACCGAGCAGAATTCGGTTACCATGTTTGTCGAAGGAGCCGCGCGCATGCGTTTGTCCCATCTTTGTTCATCGCTTCCAGCTCTCGCCCTTTTCCTGGGCACAACGTCGCTTTTCGCCGCACCGGCCGATCCGCCGCCCCCGCCGCCGCCTCCCGCTCCTCTGGAAGCCAGCGGCAAACAGCCCGATCCGCCTCCGGCCGAAGTTGCCGCGCCTCAGGCTCCCGAAGTGCAACAGCCGGCCACCGTTCCAATGGCCAAACCCAAAGTGCTCGAAGTGCCTGCGTATCCGCCGCCACCGCCGCCGCCACCTCCGGCCGACGATGACGACGACGCGATCGCCAAAGGCGACCATATCGAGTTCACGATGGGTTTTTTGGCGGGCCAACGATCGTATTCGAAAACGTCGTTCACATTCGATGGTGGAACCGCGGAAGGTATTGGCGGCGGTGGTCTCGTCGCCCCGTTTACGCGAGTTCCCTTCGATAAAGCGACCGTGCTGGGACTTCGTTACGACGTGCGTCTCGTCATGAGTTTCATTCGCATGACCGTGGGTTTCGACCTTCCGTTTCCCACGTACAAAGTCAGCGATTCCCAAATGGCGGAAAACATCAACGGCACCATGCGCCAAGTTTCGGTGCAATCATTGTCGGCAAAAGAATTGCGTTTTGGGATTGGCGCGGAATACCAATTCAAGAAAGTCGCGCTATTTGCCGATTTGATCGGTGGCGTGCATTGGGTCAATTCCGAATTGGCCATCGATGGATTCAAGGCCGACTATTCCGCGACGAGCTTTGCGTTTTCCGGCCGCGGCGGCATTCGCGGTTACGTGCGCAAATGGTTCTTCGCGTCGGCCACCGGCGAGGTCGGCTTGATCGGCGACTTGGTTTGGAATGCCGAACTATCCGTCGGGTTTGCAGGAAACTTCGATCGCTGAAGCTGACGAACGTCAACAAAACGAGAACGGGTTCGTAATCACGAACCCGTCGAACTCGTTGGTGCTGCAAGCATCTCGCGGGATCCCCAAGCTCATCGAAGGAGCTGCGGGACCTCGGTCATCACGGCGAGATGTTGTAGATGAACACGAAGAACGCGCCGAGAACGGTCACCGCAATGCCGAGAAGCTTCGGCACGGTCCAGTCGTCGGTAACTGTGGGTACGATTGATTCGTTCGCCATGGTATCTCCAAAAAACATCGGACGTCGGTACGCCGACAGCCCAGTTGTTCAGACTTGGTGCCATCGAACGCGTGACGCGTCAACTCATCAGACGTTTCATGCGGAAGGCGGCGTCGATCGGACCACGAGCACCGACGCATGCGCGTTGCGCGTGACTTTTTCCGCCACGCTGCCGAGTGCCACGCGCGCCAGACCCGTACGCCCGTGCGTGCCGATGACCACGAGATCCGCGTTGTGACTTTCGGCCGTGCGAATGATCGTCGCCGCCGCGTCGCCTTCGATGACACGCACGTCGGCTTTCACATCGAGCCGTTCGACGATGCCTTCGAGTCCCGCGCGAGCACTCGTGCGCATTTGCTCCACGAGCTCCGGGGGCGGGATGATGGGCACGCCGCCAAACGGCACGGTCAAACCCATCGCCGGCGAAGGCATCACATCCAGGGCATACAGCACGATGAGCCCGGCCGAGTTTTTCTTGGCCAATTCCGCCGCCGCCGCGACCGCGGCCATCGATGACTCCGAGAGATCCGTCGCCACGAGGATCCGGTTTGTCTTGGCATGAGGGCGCGCGACGAAGACCGAACAATGTGCGTACCGGACAATCCGTTCGGCGACGCTTCCGAGCAGCATCCGCACGATCCCGGACAAACCGCGGCTCGCCGTCACGATGAGCGTCGCCCCGACCTCTTCTGCGACGCGCAAAAGCGCGCCATCGGCCGCACCGCTCTCGACGCGGATATCAAAGTCTTTCGCCGTTCGGCCCGTGAGCTGTTTGACGCGATCTTCAACGGCTGCCGCAGCGCGGCTTTCGGCGTGAATCACCGCTTCCATGTCGGCCTGCACGGCTTGCGGAAAAAGCGGCGAAGCACGAAGAATCTCGTGCACGACGTGACAGACGACGAGCTTCTTGTCGGCTCCGGCGAGTTCATGCGCAATGCGAATCGCCTCATCCGCCGCGTCACTCAAGTCGGTCGCTACCAACACCACTTCATACAGGCCCATACGGTCTCCTCGCGCTCACCTTAGAAGGTCTCGACGCATCGTTCAACGCAGTCCGTCATCGCGGCGCACAACCTGGGCCGAAGACTGGATCGAGCCGACAAACCCGGATGCGTCAACGACCCGCCGGCGGCTCGTCGAGACGTCGATACTTGCCGTGCCAATACGCGAGCGGCAGGCCTTCGCCTCGCACGTGGGAAGCCACCACGAGCCCTACGTAAATGATGTGATCGCCCGCATCGATCGCTCGATCCACACGACAATCGAGCCACGCGAGCGCTTCGTTCGACACCGGTGAGCCCGTTTCCGCCGACGTGAACTCCGCACGCAGTTTGTCCGAACGCTCCTGTTCGGTCGTCTTGCCCGCGAACAAATCCGACAGCGGACGTTGCTGCTCCGCCAGGATGTTGATCGCGAAACTGCCCGAAAGGCACACTTTTTCACCCGTTCGCGCTCGTTTGTCCGCGCAGAACAACACGAGCGGCGGGTCGAGCGACACCGACGTGAACGAGCTGGCCGTCATGCCGTACGCCATCCCCTCGTGGTTCGTCGTGACAATCGTCACCCCGGAGGCGAATTGTCCCAGGGCTCTGCGAAAAGCGCTCGCGTCGATAGGCATCGCGTCACTGTAGGTTGCGTCGGCGATCTTGGCGAGATGATTGGCCCGAGCGGCGCGATCGAGACGTCACTTGTTCCGCGAAACGCAGTAGGCGGCGCCGAGCATGCACAAGGCGGTGCTCGTCATCAGCACGACGTACAAGAGGCGGGACGTGGTCATGACAAACCGTCCCGCAGTGATGCAGACGATGCCGAGCAGTCCGAGCACGACGGCGTAAAGGATCCACCTGGGTTGTTGGAGCAGCATGAGGTTCCCGGCGCGGCGGATGTTATGCCGGGAGGGGGAGGGGTTTGTCAATATATTACTGCACCATACCGATGCGTTGATCGCACGGACGTTCTTTTTCGTCTTGATGCAAACCGGCGATTCGTAATGGGCTTGCATCCTTCAACGCAATGGCGCCGCGCACCTTCGACAGAATGAGCGCATCCAAATTGCCGCTCGAATAATCCGTGTGCGTCCCTCCGCAACTCGAACGCGGATCTCCTCCGCCCACCGACGCCGGCCCGGCGCCTCCACGCAATACGAACATGTGCGTTCCGCCCGTGTATTGCGAAAGCTGCCGGAAAACCACTTGTCCCAATGCATCCATACCCGACGCCGCAATGCTGAAGATCTGAATGCCGCTGTGATTGGCTTCCTGCATGGCCGTCACGTAGCCTTCATCATTCGAGTAATCGAGGTGCGGCGGAGCGTCGCCGATCAAGAAAACGAGACGCGCAATCGATTGCGGTTTGAATTTCAACGTGCGTACGGCGACTCGAACCGCTTCATTGACGTGTTCGGGCGTATCGCCGCCGCCTTGGGCTTGCAGCGCCGAAATGCGACCTTGCAATCCCAGAACGTCGGTCGTCATCTGATGCGTGCGCGTGACGAAAGCATCGCTGCGATCTTTGTATTCGACCAGGCCCACGCGGGGCTGAATTCCGAGCGAGCTCAAGGACCGCGAGACTTTTTCCAGCGTATCGCGCAAAGCAGTGATTTCCTCCGACATCGATCCGGTCGTATCGAGGACGAAGGCGACGTCGATGGTTTGTGCGTCGGGTAAAACGCGATCTTTGGGCAACGTCAAGTCCACGATTCCATCGCCTGCGCCGGCTCGAAACGATTGCGAAACTTTCATGTCCTGGCAATTGGCCGTCGCGGTAAAATCGTCTCCGCGAAAACCTTCGGCGCGAGGGAAAAACAAAGCCCGTCCCGAGCTGGTCGTCATGAACGTTTTGGTTTTTCCCGCCGCATCACCCACGGTCACATTGCAGCTCGGGACCGGTTTTCCCGCGGCATCGCGAACCACGAGAAAACGGCGTACGGATACGTCGATCGACGAAGCCCCGCGGCTTTTTTCCGTCTTTAACCATCGCCCGAATTCACGGAAATTCGCGTTATCGTCCCATTCACCTGTTTTTACGCCCGAAGCCCATTGTGAATCGCTCGCAGCGGCGCCCGCGGCGCTCGTACCGCCCACGCGCACAGCCGGCAGCACCGCTCGATGCGACCCGGCCAAACGTCCATGTCCCGAGCCATATCCAGCGCCTGCGCCAATTCCGGGAGCGGTTCCCGTTCCGGCCCCGCGGCCCAATGTGCCAATCGTACCGAGGCCGATACCTTCACCGGTTCCGCCTCCGCCTTCGCCTACACCGGTCAAACCAAGCCCGCCGTCGCCCCACATATGACCCGTTGCAGCCGCAGGATCGGGAGCTTTGCCCCAATGCGTTTCGACCGGAGCTTCCAAGGGTTCCGCCGTACCGACCGTGGCGACGACGACCGGCGTTTCTTCTTTGACGTCAGCGTTGACGATGGGCTCCTGCAATGGTTCGTTCAGGGGAGGTGTGGGTTTTTTGGCCACGATGGCCGGTGTATTTGCTCCGGACGCCGAATGCGTGATCGGCTGCGTCGTCGAGCACGACGAAGCGAGGAAGGACAAGATACCGGCGGCGAAAACAGCAGAACGACGTTCCATGGCGATGACCCTATGGCGCAAAAAGTGTGCGCGATCCGAGCCCGCGGAGACGAGAAAGTTCCCAAGAAAATTCGTTCGGTCGTTGGAGCTGCAAGAAGGTCGGGAACCCGCAGCCTAGATTTCACCCTGCAACATGACCTGGGTCAGAATGTAATTGGTGACCAAGATCGATACGCAGCTCTCGACGACGGCATTGGTCGTCGCCAATCCGACGCCGCGAGCACCGCCGGCGGCAAAAAATCCGTGACGACAGGCAATGGCACAAATCAAAAAACCAAATACCGAGCTTTTGATGATGCCCATGAACAAATCTTTGGGAACGGCGGTATTGCGAATGCTGTTCAAGAAAATACCGTAATCGCCGCCAAGCCAAACAATCGATACGACATAAGCTCCGAGCATTCCCACGGACGTATAAAGAATGCATAACAACGGCCCCATGATGGTTCCCGCCAAAAGCCGAGGCGAAAGTAAATATTGAATGGGGCTGACGCCCATCGTCGTAATGGCATCGATCTGCTCGGTCACCCGCATATTGCCGAGCTCGGCGGCCATCGCGCTTCCCGCTCGGGCCGTGACCATGATCGCCGAGAACACCGGCGCCACTTCCCGCGCCAAACTCACCGCGACAATCCCGCCGACACGACCTTCGGCGCTGAATGCTTTGAGGGCATACGTTGTTTGCAGCGCGAGCACCATGCCGCTGAATGTACCGGTCAAACCTACGATGAAGATCGACTGCACGCCGATGTAGTCCATCGCGGCGAGCATCTGATTGACTCGAAACGGCGGTCGGAAGAGCCACGCCACCGTTTGGAAGGTCAAACCAACCGTCATCCCGACGCTCTCGAACACCGACAAAATCGGTCCGAAGATCCGCTGCCATACGCTTGCTTCGGGATCAGCCACGGGCGCCACTTCTATCACGCATCGAGGCAAAGACCGATCGCTCGGCACAAACCTTCGTGAAGCTCGCGAGATCGGCGTCCCGTCGCTTCGATCCGCGCCGAACGAGATCCGCTTGGATCCAAGTCGAACATGATGCGCAACGCGTCGCCTCCAAGCGCCGCTTCGTACGGCCGACCCCATTCGACCACGAGCACCGCGCCTTCGCCGCGACGATCCCGCAAACCCAAGTGTTCGAGTTCGTCTTCGTCGCCCAGGCGATACAAATCCGCATGCGTCATCGGCAAACGCGCCTCGTACTCGTGCACCAACGTGAACGTGGGACTCGTGATGGGTTCGCTTGGTGAAACCCCGAGCGCCCGCGCGAGCGCTCGCGTGAAGAACGTCTTGCCCGCGCCCAAGTCCCCGGAAAGAATGAGCAAATCTCCGGGAACTAGCAGCGTGGCCAGCGCTCCGGCCAGCCGAATCGTTGCGCGGCGAGTGGGAAGAGGAACGGTCGTCACATCAAAACCCGTGCGTCGAGCATGTCGTAACACCAGGTGATGCGCTTGCGCCAGAGCCTGCATTTTCGGGCCTGGACGAAGCGAATCGTCCGCTTGACCGACGCTGCGCAGGTGGTTTGTCCGGGACTGGATTGTCTTGGCAAACGACCTTGCATCAACGCACCTGACGTACGCCGAGTTGCCTGGGCAGCTTGCGTTGTCCGCCAAATCCACGCGCATCCGTCGTCCACAAGGGGGCATCGGCCGCCGCCAACATGTCGCCCGCTTTGCGATGCCGCGCCTTCACCTCGGCCGGATCCTTCGTTCCTTGGAGCGGCAAGACTTGCACGGCCGACCATGCAAGCACCGCCGCATCGCGACCAAGCCCCGCCCAAATGCTCGGTGGATCCGCATGGTGACGCATCCACTCGACGAGCATCGGGTTCGAGATGGCCCGTACATCGATCGGATACACACCCGCCGTCGCGGCAAACGTTCCTTTCGGCAGCGAAACGCCTTCGAGATCCAAGCCCACCGCCGTTTGAACGGACGTACCCGAGACCGACAGAAGCACGTCCGAAACACACGACCCGTACGCAACGACGCCCCCGATGCCTCGCCAGGATGGAGGCAATCGTTGGCACTCAAAGGATTCGGCCTGGCCCATGTCCACCGAACCTTTGTCTCCGACCCACACAATCTGTCCGGGTTTGACCTGAGGTGCACCGGGACGAGGTTTGGCCGAGGCAACATGCGGTGTCAGCGCTGCGAGCAGAGTTTGTCGCAGTCGTTCCGGATCTTCACCCATCACGAAGACAAACGGTGACGAGGGCGCTGACGGAGCGGGCGGATGAAGCAGCACGACGGGCACCGATTCACGATCGGCAAACGTCGCCGCGATCGTTGCTTCTTCACGATCGACCCCGGCGATGATGATCGCCGCGCCGTCGGATACGAGACCTTCCAGCGCATCTTCGATGCCTTCGACGCGCCCGAGATCATCGCGACTTGCCAGACGCGCGTCCGAGCCGGGCAAACCCAATCCAAACGCGATACCTCGCGCCACTTCCGCTCCGCGTTTTCGCGTTTCGTTGCTGCGGACCGGAATGACAAACCCCAGCGTCGGCGCTTCGACCCGAGCTTCTCCGCCGCCTCCGCGCGCGAGCGCGGCGATCGCATCGGCGCGAGATCCCAACAGAGAACTCGACTTTTCGAGCAGCTGCGTGGCCAAGGGTTGGTCTTTCGTGGCCAAGGCCCATTCGGCCAGACGCGTGATCAGGATCGTTTGAACAGCAAGCTCTTCGTTTGTCGGATCGGGATTTTTCGCGCGGCGCTTTTCAAGGATCGGGAGCAGCTGGTCCATGGGCACGCTCCCGGCGAGATCGTCCAGTTTCGCGCGGATTTCCGCACGATTTTCCACGCCCGCTTCGTGCAGCCACGCCAGCATCAAGTCGATGGCTTGACCGTAACGCTTGGCGCCCATCGCGCTCGTGGACAGTTCTTCATTCAGGAACATCCGCGCGTGGGCGTCGATGAGTTTCCCGCGCAGCGGCAAGAGTTTGTCCAGGGCCGCTTCGGGTTTTCCCGTGCGCCGCAGCGCCGCGCCTTCGATCATCGTTGCCAGATCCGCCGTCGTTCCGCGCCCATGCGTAGCTGCGGATGCCCGCGCGCCACGTTCACGGGCTCGCGCGATGTCTCCGCGTTCGAGCGCGATCCACGCGAGCATCACGTCGGCGACGGGAATCAGCGGATCGTTTGCGTATTGCTTCTCGAACGCGACGATGCGGCCTTCGAGCTCGAGGCGTTCGGTACGGTTTGCCACGGCAAACGATGCCGAGATCGCTCGCAGCTCCACCTGCGCCCGAACGACGGGTGAAAGCGGAACCGTGGGAGCGTCGGACTTGGGCGCACCTCCGCAACCACCCGCGATCCAAGCGCTTAACGCGAGGAGCAGGGCGAGGGAACGAATGCGACCGAGGCTTCCCCCGGGCCCGAGTCGAATGCCAAAAGATTGCGTCACCTTGACGTCCCCGCGAGAGTCCCATACATCGCCCACTGCCTGCAAGCCGACGAGGTCTCGTGTCCTCCACATCGAAAGATCAATCGCTCTTCGCCAAGAACCGTCGCGCATTTCTCTTGCGCAAACTGCACTCGCTCACGGGCATCGTACCCGTCGGCGGTTTTATGGTGTTTCACTTGTGGACGAACGCCAAGGCGCTCGGCGGACAAGAGCCATTCGATGCAGCGGTTCGCGAAATCTCGCATACGCCTTATCTACCGGTCCTCGAATGGGGCCTGATTCTTTTGCCGCTGCTGTTTCACGCGGGGTACGGAGTCAAGCTGGCGATCGAGGCGCGTTACAACGTGACGAAATACAGTACGTCGCGGAATTGGGCGTACACGCTGCAACGGATCACCGGCATTCTCGCATTTCTCTTCATTGCGTTTCACTTGTACGGATATTGGTGGAAGAAGTTCAACAACACCTTGCAGACGGATCAATTCTACACGCGGCTTTGTGAACAAATGTCGTCGACGCAGGCGGGTATTCCCGTGATTGCGTTGGTCTACATTTTGGGTATCGCGGCGTGTGTGTATCACTTCGCCAACGGTCTTTGGGGATTTTGCTTTTCTTGGGGCATTACCGTCTCCAAACGATCGCAACAAATGGCGGCTTGGGTGTTTGGCATTCTCGGCGCCGCCGTGTTTTTCCTCGGCGCCAATACGATCATTCACTTCGCGACGGGCAAAGGCATTTTGCAAGAGCACTTCATGCACACGGAAGAAGGCTCGGGATCGCGGACGTGCAACGATATTCGCGAAGAAGCGCTGAAAGCTCGAAATGCGCAAGCGACAAACCCTTGAATCGATTGGTCTCGAGCGACGGCGTTGACGGAGCATTGAATCGATATGGCTGGCAAAAGCACGAGTCGGAGTGAAGGGGGCAAAGTGAGGCGGGTGATCGTCGTCGGCGGAGGTCTCGCGGGCCTCATGACGGTCATCAAATTGTGCGAAGCGCGCGTTCCCGTCGATTTGATTTCCCTCGTTCCGGTCAAACGCTCGCATTCCGTCTGCGCCCAAGGCGGCATCAATGCGTCGGTCAATACGAAGGGCGAAGGCGACAGCCCGCAAATTCACCTGGAAGAATCCGCGTACGGCGGCGACTTTTTGGCCAATCAACCGCCCGTCAAAGGCATGGCCGAAGCCGCTCCGGGCATTGTCTTCATGCTCGATCGCATGGGCGTTCCGTTTAATCGTACGCCCGAGGGATTGCTCGATTTTCGTCGCTTCGGCGGCTCGCTCTTCCATCGCACCGCGTACGCGGGCGCGACGACGGGACAACAACTCCTGTATGCCCTCGACGAACAGGTTCGCCGTTACGAACTCGAAGATGTCACCGACGAGCATGGAATCACGATTGCGGGCGAAAAGATGGTCCGCAAATTCGAGTTTTGGGACTTCTTGCAAGCGGTGCTCGACGACAGCGGGACGTGTGTCGGGTGCGTCGCCCAGGACCTCAAGACGATGGAGATTCGCCATTTCCAGGGCGACGCGGTCGTCTTGGCGACCGGGGGACTCGGCATTGTTTTCGGTCGCTCGACGATGAGCGTCATTTGCACGGGCACGGCGGCGGCGAGCGTGTATCGGCAAGGCGCGGTGTACGCGAATGGAGAGTTCATTCAAGTGCATCCGACGGCGATTCCCGGCGCGGACAAACTGCGATTGATTTCGGAGAGCGCGCGTGGCGAAGGTGGTCGAGTTTGGGTGCCGAAAGATGCTTCGGACAAACGCGAACCCAAAGACATTCCGGAAAAGGAACGCGATTATTTCCTGGAGCGGATGTATCCGGGATATGGAAACCTGGTTCCGCGCGATATTGCCTCGCGAGCGATCTTCAAAACGTGTTTTCACGAAAATCGTGGCGTCTTCAATGGCAAGACGGGCCGAAATGAAAACGAAGTCTATCTGGACTTGACGCACAAAGACGAAAAGTTTTTGCGCACGAAGCTCGGCGGCATTTTGGAGATTTACGAAAAGTTCGCCGGCGTCGATCCCTACAAGAATCCCATGAAGGTTTTTCCCGCCGTACATTATTCGATGGGCGGCTTGTGGGTCGATTTCGAGAAAGACGCGCGAGGTTCCTTACGTATGGGTTCGCCGCGTAATCACGCGACGAACATTCCGGGCCTGTATGCCGTGGGCGAGGTTGATTATCAGTACCACGGCGCCAATCGATTGGGTGCCAATTCGCTCTTGTCGTGCATTTATGGCGGTATCGTCGCCGGGCCGGCCGTGGCGAGTTACCAAAAGAGTTTGGCAAAGAGTGCGTTTGACTTGCCAAAGTCGATCTTCGAGAAAGCCGAGAAGAAGTGCCGCGAAGAATATCAAGCTATTCTCGAGAAGAATCGCGACGCTTCGGACACGGAAAATCCGTATCGATTGCATCAAGAATTGGCCGAAATCATGTTGCGCGATTGCACCATCGAGAGGGACAACGCGACGCTCGATGGAGTCGTCGAAAAGATTTCGGAGTGCGACGAGCGCTTCAAGAAAGTATCGTGCGCGGACAGGTCGCAACGCGTCAATCAAAATGCCCAATTCATTCGGCATCTGGAAAATATGCTCGCCTTGTCGCGCGTGATCGCCGAAGGCGCGAGACGTCGCGACGAATCGCGCGGAGCGCATTACAAACCGGCATTTCCGCGGCGTAACGATGCCGAGTATTTGCGCACGACGCTCGCGCGCTACAAAGGCGAGGGCGAAGTCGAATTCATTCGCGACTTCGATTATTCCTGCGCCGGACAAACGGTGCATGTGACGGATTGGGTCGATACGACTCTCGTGGCCCCGCGCGAGCGTAAATACGAGCAGGCGGGAGCGGCGAGCGCGGCAGCAACGGGGAAGAAGTGACCATGGCCAAAGACACGACAAACGCAGACAAGGGCACCGGCCGCCTCGTTCATCTCCGCATCAAACGGCAGGACGGACCGGAATCTCCGGAAACGAAGCGGTGGGAAGAATTCAAGGTCCCTTATTTGCCGCAGATGAACGTCATCAGCGCATTGCAACAAATCCAGAAGGAGCCGCGGACGACGGACGGCAGAGCGGTTGCGCCGGTCGTTTGGGAATCGGCGTGTCTCGAAGAAGTCTGCGGTGCGTGCACGATGGTCATCAATGGCCGCGTGCGTCAGGCCTGTTCGGCCTTGGTGGACAAACTGTCGCCCAATGGCGAACCCATCGTGATCGAGCCGATGACGAAGTTTCCGCTCGTCCGGGACCTCGTGGTGGATCGCAGTCGCATGTTCGAGGACATGAAGCGCGTGCATGCGTGGATTGATATCGACGGCACGCATGATCTTGGTCCGGGGCCGAAAGAATCGTCGGAGCAGCAAGAAGAGCGTTATCCGCTGTCGCGTTGTATGACGTGCGGGTGTTGTTTGGAGGCGTGTCCGCAATATGGTCCGACGTCGAAGTTCGTCGGGCCGTTTGCGGTGAATTTGGTGCGTCTTTACAACATGCATCCCTCGGGCGCATTGCATAAGAACGCGCGCCTCGAATCGGTCATGGACGAGGGTGGCGTACAGGATTGCGGCAAGTCGCAGAACTGCATCGAGGTTTGTCCGAAGGACATTCCGCTCGTGGACAGCATTTCGTCGGTTTCACGGGACGCAACGAAGCGACTGCTCTTCGGGTGGTTGTTGAAGTGATGCGGCGCTGATGGCGTCAGCTATTGGGACGAATTTTGTCGTCTGCTGAGGCGTCGGCCGGTGCGAGCCATTGGTTCGCTTCATGGGTCGTGCCGTCGAGTTACCCGACAAAATAAGAACCGCGGGCGAGGAGCCGCTTTTTCAGGCTCACTGCACCCGCGGGAAATGATCCTGGATTAGAATTCTCGTCCGTGTCTGACCCAGGATTCCGTTGCATATGGATCCGCCGATTCGGCATCCGGCACGTCCGTTGCCGGTGCAATCGGCAGATGCGCCGAGTTCACGCCTTTCATATCGGGCGTGGTGTTGTTTGTCTCGATTAACCACGAAATCGTCGCCAACGTCCCGAACACGGCCAGGACGAGCAACGAAATAATCGAGCAGGCCAAAGGCAACCGCGTTCGAGCGCTATCCACTTGCAACATCGCCAATGTCACAATGACCTCCATTGGTTGCGGACAGGTCAAAATGGGCTGAGCACCATGCCCGACCATCGAGCACTTTTCGACCCGTCCCTCGAATGACTCTCGTTCGGAATTGCGAATCGATTTCGTCGTCGAACGAGAGCCGCCCAATATAATGCCGATCGGCACGAAATGCCGGCGAAATGAAATGAGGGTCGGACAAAAAATGTCCGTGATCCACGGCGTTTCATGCCGGCGGAATGTAATGGAAGTGCGGTGATTACAGCCGAATCACAACGCGACGCGCGCTCGCCTGGTAGGCGACGAATACGCACGTGGCGTCACGTCAAGGGATCGATCCCATTGCGGGACATCGCGGAAAATCAGTTCGATTTGCAATGCGAGTCACGTGGCCCGGCATTGAAATCCTTGGTCTCGCAAATGCATAATGCACGAAATGGGCCGCGGGCGCAGAAGCCTTTACAAGCTCACTGCACCCGCGGGAAAAGCCCGGATTTGGGGCGAAAGCAATGCATAGCCCCAAATCGTCGACGTTCGAATCAGAATTCACGGGCGTGCCGGACCCACGATTCCGTCGCATCCAAATCCGACGTCTCGATTTCCGGCCCCGCTTGCGCGGATGCATTCATCTGCGGCATCTGCGGCATCTGCGGCATCTGCGGCATCTGCGTCATTTGCAGCATCTGCGCCGACGTTGCTCCCCGAAAATCAGGGGCCGAAGTGTTTGTCTCGATCAATCGCGAAACGAATCCAAGCGCCCCGAAAGCCACCAGGACGAGCATTGAAATCACAGTGCATACCAAGGGCATTCGCGTTCGAGCGCGATCGACATGCAACATGGCCAATGTCACAATTTCCTCCTCACGTTGCCAACGAATCTCGAAAATGTGCAAATCAATGCACAATACCTGACCCCCAGGCTCGTCGAGACCCGTCCATTGAATGACGCTCGCTCGGGACGACTTCCCAATTCATTCGTCCAACGAGCGGCGCCTATCATAACGCGCGAAATAACAAACGCCATCCAAATAAAATGCAGATGGGACAAGAAATGTCCTATCTAAAATAACCGCTATTTACGCCGCGAATGCCGCTCGACTGCTCAACAAGCCATGCCGAGACCTATTCCAGATCACGTTGCGATCACATCGAATTTCACAAACACGACCGCCGACGTCGCCCGCTCGATCGTCGGCGATCCACCGATTCCCCATTTCCGTGAAATATCAACGATATGGCCAAAAACCCGTGCCCGGCATCATCATCCCCGGCGTCGTGCCCATGGGGTACATGCTCCGATTGGGTTGCAGCGAATTCAGAATCTGCGGCGCCATCAAGTGACTCAAGTACGTGCACACGTGATGCGCTTGATACGTCGGGCCACATCCCACCCACGCGCCCAGTGAACTGCGCGTTCCGTCGTCGGCGTATTGCACCACCTCACCCGTCGCCAACACGCTCAGCCACGCGTGCTGCTCGCCATCCTTCGACGCGTGCAAGTACCCGACGTTGCCCAGCTGTTTGTCCCCCGGACCCTTCACGTTCCCCGACGGCTCGAGCAGCGCAACCGGATCGTTGTTCGTATCCCACACTCGACCGGCTCGATCGATCGTCATCTGCTGGTTGTCATTCACGAGCACCCGTCCGTCGGGAAAAACATCCACGACCGACGTCGCGACAATCCAACGCGCCCGGGGAATGTCGAGCATCGCGCCTCCGCGGGCCCAGTTCGCCGGTGGCGTGTGCGAACAGCCGACAAGTCCGGAAAGACAAACCGAAGCAAGAATCAACCAGCGCTGCATCGATCCCAGGATAGCGCAACAAACGCTCCCGAGCCGTGAAGGCTACTTTCGGGTACGTCAGACCTTTTCGATCGACTGTTTGCCCAAGAGTCCCGTCGGCTTGACGAGCAACACCGCGATGAGAACAGTGAAGACGAGGACGTCCTGAAGCCCGGAATACTGCGTGAGTTTCGTCAATTCGCCGATGATGCCGATGAGCAAACCACCGAGCATCGCGCCCGGAATACTGCCGATGCCGCCGATGACGGCCGCGACAAACGCCCGCGTGCCGATCACGACACCCATCGTCGGATACGCTTGCGACTGATCGAGGCAGTAGAGCACCGCGCCAAGCGCCGCGAGCACCGAGCCCGTGATGAACGTGATCGCAATGACGCGCGATGTGCGAATGCCCATGAGACGCGCCGCTTCGATGTTCACGCTGAGCGCACGCATCGCTTTGCCCATCCACGTTTTGTGCACGAGGAACTGCAGCGCGAGCATCGTCGAAAACGCCGTGATGAAAATGACCTTGCGCGTGTGTTCGATGGGCAAAAGTTGCGGATAACCGCGGTATTGCGCCGTGAACAAGAGCTGCGCGAGGTTCTGCAAAAGCACGCTCATGCCGAGCGCCGTGACGAGCGGCGTGATGCGCGTGTTCGCTTTGCCTTTGCCGCGTGCGCGTAAAGGCTCGTAGGCGATGCGTTCGACGAGCATGCCGAGCAGTCCGGCAAACGCCATCGCGACGAGTGTTCCGCAGACGCCGGCGAAGAGCGGAGCGTCTTTCCCGCCCAACCCGGTGATGGCAAACAGTCCGACAAACGCCGCCATCATGAAGACTTCGCTGTGCGCGAAGTTGATGAGCTTCAAGATGCCGTAGACCATCGTGTAGCCAAGCGCGACGAGAGCAATCATCGACCCTTGGGCGAGCCCTGTGATGAGGGCGTTGACGATCTTCATGAGCATGGAGCCACCAAACCTCGAGCCTCGAAACAGCGCGCAGAGGGTACTCGAAACGGGACCTACGCGGGAAGCGCGCGAAGCGCGTGAACCGTCGCGGCTCAGTGTTTTTCGTTCACTGCCGCGTAATACGTGAATTTCTTGTTCTTGATCTGCACGATGACGATGGATTTGTCGGCGTTGCGGTTCGGATCGATGGTGATCGTTCCGGTCGCTCCGGCAAACCCTTTCGTCTCGGCGATCGCGTCGCGAATGCCTTCGGGCGTATCCGTTTTCGTTCGACCAATCGCGTCGAAGAGCAGTTTGGCCGAATCGTACCCCATGGCGGAGAGGCTGGTCGGATCGCGTTTGAAGCGCGTTTTGTAGGCCTTGAGGAACGCCTGCGCATTCGGCCAAGGCACGTCCGGCGCGTAGTGGTTTGTAAAGTACGCACCGTCGAGTTCATCGCCGGCATCCGAGAGCAACGTATCGGCGTCCCACCCATCGCCCCCGACAAACTTGCTTCCGGGAACGCCCGCGGCCTTCGCTTGCCGCGCGATCGGCACCATCGCGTTGTAGAAAATCGGTGCGTAGATGAGCTCGGCCTTCGAATCCCGAATCTCGTTGATGTACGTCGTGAAGTTTGTCTCGGTCTTGAGGAAGCTCTTCTCGATGACGATCTCGGCGCCGAGCTTCTTCGATTCGTCGCGGAACTGCTGGGCGAGACCCGAGGAATACACGTCGTCGGAAGCGAACAGGATCGCGACCTTCTTTTTGCCCATGGTTTTCACGACAAACTCGGCGCCCATCTTGCCTTGAATGTCGTCCGTGAAGCAGACGCGGAAGATGAACGGACCGATCTGCGTGACCTCCGGCGCTGTCGCGGAAGGCGAGATCATGGGGATCTTGTGCTTGTTGGCGACGAGCCCGCCGACCATCGAACGCGATGAAGTGACTTCACCGAGCAAAGCCACGACTTTGTCGCGCGTGATCAGCTGCAAGACTTTGTTGTTCGTCTCTTGCGGCGTCGACTTGTTGTCTTCGTAAAGAACCTTGATCTGACGGCCTTTTGCACCACCGGCTTGGTTCACTTCGTCGACCGCGAGCTCGATGCCTTCTTTGGTCTCGATGCCGAATTGCGTCTCAGCCCCGGACAAACTCAAGTAAGCGCCGACTTTCCACGGCTCCTGCGTGCCTTGCGGCGCTGTGGCGCCACCGGCGGGATCCGGAGTGGGATCGGGGTTTTTCTTGTTGGGGTCGCAGCCGGCGAAAGACAACGCTGCCGCACCGACGACTGCGAGTGCCAACAGCTGCCTTCGTTCCCAACCTGGTCGTCCGACCATCACTGCTCCTTCTCGTCCGTGCCGCGACCGCGCAAAGTCGCGCCGGGGATTGGTACCATCATCGCGAGGAAACGTCAGCATTCTGCGCACCTGAAGATGCGCTCGTGCCCGTGCGACGCGCCCAGACGAACCGCTCGACGTTGCCTTTCGGCCCGGCAACCGCGCTGTCCACTTCGGCGACGACCTCGAACCCCGCCAATACAACGGCATTTCGCGCCGTTTCGATGGCTTCGCTCCGAACCTGCTGATCCCGAATGACCCCGCGTCCTTTCGAGACGGCTTCCCGTCCAGCCTCGAATTGCGGCTTGACCAACGCGACGAGGTTTTTGCCGGCGTCCAAGATCGCCGCGATCGGGCCGATCAGTTTTCCAATGCCGATGAACGACGCGTCGACGACCACGAGATCGAGTCCATCGGCGAAGTCTTCGCGGACGAGCTCGCGAGCGTTCGTTCGTTCCCGTACGGTCACGCGCGCGTCCGTGCGGAGTTTGTCCGCGAGCTGTCCGTGACCGACATCCACCGCGACGACATGCGCCGCACCTCGCTGCAACAAGCAATCCGTGAAGCCGCCCGTCGATGCTCCGACATCCAGACACCGCGTGCCGACGACGTCCAGACCAAGCTGCGAAAAATGTTCGAGCGCGTGATCGAGTTTGTCCCCACCGCGAGAGACAAACTTGGGTGATGCCGCCAGCTCGAGATGCGCATCCGGAGCCACGAGCATGCCTGGTTTGTCGATCCGTACCGGGCCGCTCGTCACTTTGCCCGCCATGATCAACGCTTGCGCCTTCGCACGCGAGTCCGCGAGCCCTCGCGTCACGAGCAACGCATCCGCACGTACCCGAGCCGTCGATCGCGTCATGGCTTGAAGTCGTCACCGTGCATCGCGCGAGCGACCGCCCAAAGTCCATCCCCGATCCGCGGACCGGGACGCAACGCATCGGATCCGACCGGACGGATGCGCCCTTCTTTCACCGCGCGAAGTTCTTTCCAACCCGGCGTATCCGTCACGCGTTCTTTCATCGACTTGGTCGCTTGCATGTCCGTTGCTCCATCGAGGAGCACATCAGGATCGAGCGTCAGCAAATGTTCGAGGCCGATGGTCGGATACGCGCCGCCTTTGGTCACGACGTTTTCGCCGCCCGCTTCGCGCAACACTTCATCCGTGAAGCTTCCCGGACCCGCCGCGATCACGGGCGCAATGTCGAAAGCAAAAAGCACGCGAACACGCGGTTTGCCCGAAAGCTTTGCCTTCAAATCATTTTGTTTGGCTTCGATTTCCTGCACCACACGCGCCGCATCGTCGACATGATTCACGCGTTTCCCAAGGTCCGTGATCATCGTCTTGATGGCCGCGATGGTCTCGGTCTCCGGGAAAAACGTGTCGATTCCGTGCGAGCGCAACGTGTCCATCAGGGTTGGTCCCGCCGGACCTCGAGCACCGATCACCAACGTCGGCGTCAAAGCCACGATCGCTTCGATGTTCGGGTCGGAAAAACCCCCGACCGTCGGCAGCTTCTGCGCTTCGGCGGGAAGATCGCAATAACGCGAACGCCCCACGAGCAGATCACCCGCACCAATCGCGAACATCGTCTCGGTCGTGTTCGGCGATATCGACACGACGCGAAGCGTCTTCGACGTGTTTGGCGCTCGCGAACATGCCGCCGTCGAAGCGGTCAACAACGCGAGCAAACTCTGGCGGCGGGTGATCCTCATGAAGCGTTGTGGAGGTGGATCTACCGTTTACTGCGGCGGAAACCAAGCGCGACCAGGGCCAAAGCGAGTACGGCGCCGTAAGCCGGGGTCGGATTGGAAGGACCAACCTGCACGCTGCACGAGCTGTCGTTCTTGGGATTGACTTGTTCCGGTGGCGGCGGGTCTTGGATGCAGATCGACTGCCCCGCACTGTCGGCATCGCAATGCCAGCCTTCGGGACAAGGCGCCGCTTCGTTGCACAAACGCGTGCAGTACTTCGCGAACCCGTCGTAGATGCACCGACCGGATGCGCACGTCGTCGGATCCTTGGTGTCGCAACTATCGCCGATCGGCATCGAATAAGCCGGATCCGTAGGCCATCCCGTCACCCACGAAGGCACGGGGTACTGACCGAGCTCCGCGGCGTGCGTCGTCGTGTCCTTGATCCATTGCGCCCATGGTTCGAGGTACCCGTAGATCGGATCCGAACAACCAACGTTGCCTCGAGACAACACACCGACGACGCGGTTGTATTGGTCGATGGCCGGACCACCCGAGTCGCCTTGACAAACCCCGAGGTTCCCCTGCCATTCCGTGGGTTTGACGTAGAACGGCTCGCACTCGTCAGCCACGCAGGTGATCTTCAGGTCATCGCGACGACGACGTGTCCCCGCGCCCGCTCCCGAATCGTTTGTCGCGCCGTACCCGACCGCCGAGTACGTTTCTCCCGTGACCAGCTTCTCGTCGATGCGCGGAATGAGCGGCTTGGCGATGCTTGGATCCACGTTGTCTTTCAAGATCAGGATCGCTTGATCGTTGCCGCAGAAGCTGTCGTCCGACGGCGCAACGAGCACCTCCTGCACCGGCACGTACCCGATCTGCGACATCGGCATCGTCGTCTCGAACGTCACGTAGTACTGGTTCGCCGCAGCGGGCGGGAAGAACTTGGTCACGCCGCATTCGACCGTGCCTTGCGCGTTGTTGATCTCGGACACGCAATGTCGCGCGGTGAGCACGAGGTTTGGCGTGAGCAACGACCCGGTGCAGATGCCGCCAAGGTTGTTCGCGTAAATCCCGACGAGGTTCTTGTCTTTGTCGTCGGTGTATCCCCCGGAAATCGGCTGCTCGACGGAACGGATCGTGATGGTGGACTCATCGATCGGCTCGGGTCCGCAGCCAAGGGCAGTGAGAGCCAAAGCTCCGGTAAGGAAAAGAAAGCAAGTACGGGGGGCATGGGACGTCATCGACAAACCTCCGAGAGTTCTTCCAAGACAAACGATCATCCATGGGCCGTAAACCGGGTCCGGATGAAGCGCCGAAGTCTACGAACGAGGTTTGCCAAACGCACGAAGTTGCGCGTCGGTGGAAAGGTTCGATCGGACCGTACACAGTCGGGAAGAACGTGGTGGCGATCGCGCTGTGCGTCTTTCCAAACTCTAGGGGTACGCGAAAAGACTCAGAACTTGACCATCGCGCCAAGCGTGTGGATCGACTGCTTGGGCGTGTTCAGGTCGAGTTGAAATTGGTACATCAGGTCGAAATACTTGGGGACGCGAAGGACAAACCCGATCAACGGGTCGGTATGGTTTTCCATGCTCGTTTCACCGACTGTCGTCATGTCCGCGTGTAAGCGTCGCAAGCTGGTGTAATCCGTTCGTTCCGCCACACCGATGTAGGGACTCAAGCCGAGGTTGATAAATCCGCCCCCCGGCGAGCCGATGTCAAAAACGTGGTTGAAGCCCACGACTCCCTCGAGCTGCGTACGCCAGCGAAAGACCTGAGTGGCGTCGGCGTAGTCGCTGCGTTCGGGAACCGTGAGCCACTGGGCTCCGAAGTTTGCGTTCAGGAAAAACCGCGGCGCCCATCCAATGTGCGCAAAACCGAACTTGAGTCCCGCGCCGATCTCGCCCGGGCGCAACGCCACGACGACCTTCGGATCCAAAAACCCAACACCGAGCTGACCTCTGGGTTCGGGCTTCGGCGCATTCGAAAGCAGTTTTGCCAGCTCGGGGCCGGTCACGCTCCCGCTGCGCGGGCTCTCGTCCCACGGATTTTTCATTTGAATACCAACCAATTCTCCCGAACACGAAAGGATGGGTGCACCCACCGCCGGTGACGGCGCCGCCGCAATTAGGCCCTCCACAAGGTTTGTCACGTGCGCAAACTTCATGTCCCACGCCGTCGTCTTTTCGCCGTGCAGACTCTCGCCGACACTGACGACGGGCGTGCCGAACGTCGGGTTTGTCTTGGCGATCGTGCGTGGGGCAAGGTTTGGCGGAGGTGTTTCCAGCTTCAAAACCGCCAGATTCGGCTCGGACAGGTGGTGAAGCACCGTCGCGGCCGACTTCTTCCCATCGGCGAAGTACACGGTGATCGGCCAACGTTCATCGAGCACGCGTCGGTCCGGCACGACCACGCGATCCGGTCCGATCACGACGCCCGTCGTCGCCGTCATGTTTTGCCGTGCATGCACTTCGACGAGAAATTGCCCCGCAGCAGCATGCAAGTCGGCCAGTTCTCGCACCGTACAACTTGGCGGTGACGCTGGGTTTGTTGCGGCTGTCGCTTCCGGTTGGACGACGGCAGGCGGCGTTGGAAGTGGCGCGGGTGGTGGTGCGCTTTCCGCGACCTGAATCGTTGTTGCGGCCGGCGTTGCCGGCGCTGTCGGCTGCGTATTCGGCCCGGTTTGGGCGGACGCACCCGGCGTGAATGACAAAAGCGAAGCGGTAAAGGCTGCGCTGCGCAGTCCTGAAATAAGCGCGTGAAGAGATGTTTTCATCGTGTTGCCCCTCGAACTCGAGCGCCAACGAGCAACGCGCCCAAACCTTACAGTGGAAATTTTGCTTACCGGCCTGCTGCGTTGGTTCGGAATTTGATTGGTGGACAAACGATCGCGTGTGAGCGCTCCAGCCTGGCGAAGCGCCGGCGGCCGCCACCCTCCGCCATGGCGACCGCCAGGGGGCGGCGATCAAAATTGCCTGAAAAATAAGCGTAAAGTGGTTTGGCCTAAGGTTTGCCAAAGCAAACGGGCATGACCGACAAAGTTCTTCTCGTTGCGCTCGCGCTCACGGCCGGTTCGGCGTTGGCCCGTGCGCCGATTCCGGCGGCACTTGCCGCGACGATTTCTCTGTTTCTGTTGCGTCGACACTTGTCTGCGTGGGCCTTGGCCATGCTCGTCGTCGCGTTGGGCGTGGGCGCGTGGCGCTCGCGTGTGGCGATCGATCATGCGGCGGCGCTGCATGCGCGGGTCGTCGAAATGCTTGGTGCACCGGGGCGATGTGAAGGTGACGCCGTCGTGATTCGTTCGCCCGTGGTGCAACATGGTGAAGACAAACCGCACGAAGCAGCAGCGGGGGATGCGCGGGTCGAGCTCGAACTGATCAACGGCGCGTGTGAACGAGGGCCGATCGTCGAGCCGTTTCGAGCGCGTTTGCATGGTGCTCCCGACGATCTTGCGCGCGGGGATCGCGTGCACGTGATCGTCGATGTCGCTCCGGTTCATTTGTTCTTGAACGAAGTGCTTCCGGATCCCCGGCCCTTCATTGCGCGAAGTGGTGTGGCGGCATCAGGGGCGCTCGTGGACCTGGTGCGTTTGGAAAACGGAACGGGCATCGGTGCGTGGATCGATCGCGCGCGGGTGCGCGTACGTCGACGCATCGAAGCGACGTTCCATGCCGAAGCGAATCCGCTCGCGCGGGCGTTGGTTCTTGGTGAAACGGATTTGCGCGTCGCCGACGATGAAGCGTTCCGACGCAGTGGTTTGTCGCATCTGCTGGCCGTTTCGGGGACGCACCTCGTGCTGGCTGTTGCAGGTGTTGCGGCGGCCTTGCGAGCGCTTCTCGTGCGTATCGAAGCGTTGGCGGCGCGTTACGACGTGGGACGGTTTGCCGCAGTGTTCGCCATTCCAACCTCGTGGCTTTACGCGGATTTTGCCGGTGGAAGTGGCTCGGCGTTGCGGGCGGCGGGCATGCTCTCCACAGCGATGCTCATCCGCGCGCTCGCGTTGCGACCGAACGGAGTCCGCGCGTTTGGTGTGTCGCTGCTCGTGGCGGTGCTGATCGATCCGCTCGTGGGGAGTGATCCTTCGTTTGTCTTGTCCGCAGCTGCCACGGCGGGTTTGTTGGGGCTCGATCGCCCCTACGCACGGGTGCTCGTGCGTGGGCCGGCGCTCGTGCAAGTCGTGTTGCGGCCGATCGCGACGACGCTCGCGGCGATGACCGGATGCACGCCGTTTCTGGCGATGATGACGCCGCAGATCTCGGCGCTGGGCATCTTGGCGAACCTCGTTGCGGGGCCCATCGGCGAGATTGCCGCGCTGCCGGTTTGTCTTGCCCACGCGGTTTTGTGGTGGCTGCCGCCGGTCGAACAAGGCGCGGCGACCATCGGCTCGGGAGCGCTTCTGTTTGTCCGGGCTGTGGCCCGCGTGACGAGCGATACGGGCGGCATGATCACGTTTCCGCCTCCTACACCCGCGCATTTGGCGACGCTTGCCGTGACGGCGTTGGCTGCTGCGTTGGCCCAAGGTCGTCTGCGTCGTGGAGCGACGATCGTGTTTGGCGTAGCGGCATTGTTCGTGGTCGAAGGGTTTGCCGCTCGTACGTTTGTTTCACCGGGCAAACTTCGCGTGCGAGCGCTCGATGTGGGGCAAGGCGATTCGCTGCTCGTCGATCTGCCCGACGGCAAAACGATGCTCATCGACGGCGGCGGATTCATGGGCAGTCCCGTCGATACGGGCACGCGCGTGGTGTTGCCGGTTCTGCGCGGCATGCGGCGTTCGCGCGTCGACATCGTCGTCTTGTCGCATCCGCATCCCGATCATTTCACCGGTTTGGCGTCGACGATGCCATCGATCGAGGTCGGCGAATTTTGGGACACGGGCCAAGGCGAGGATCACGGCGCGGGCCCTCTGTACAAGCAGATGATGGCCGGGTTGCGCGAGAAAAACGTGCCCATTCGCAGGCCGGATTTCTTGTGTGGAAAGCATTTGATTGGAGGTGCAACGATCGAAGTCTTGTCGCCGTGTCCAGGGTTCGTCCCGGATGAAAGCGCCAACGACAACTCGTTCGTGATTCGCATCAGCTACGCCCGACGTTCGGTCTTGCTCGTGGGCGATGCCGAAGCCGAAGCGGAGCGCACGTTGCTCGAGCGTGATCCCACTTTGTTGCGCTCGGACCTGCTCAAGATTGGCCATCACGGCAGCCGAACATCCACGACCCAAGCGTTTCTCGAGGCGGTTTCTCCGCGCGTCGCGTTCGTGTGCTCGGGCGTGCGCAATCGTTACGGACACCCGGATCCAGGCGTGATGCAGCGTCTCGAAGCGTTTGGCGTCGCTGTGGCGCGGACCGATCGCGGCGGGGACATCGTGTGGGAAACCGACGGCGAGCTTGTTCGTTTGGTGCGTCCTTCCGCACGTTGATCGTTTTGAAAGCTTGCATCGACGTCGCCGCTCGTGAACGCTCCGGCCGAAATGGCTCGCGATGCGTACATGGCGACGTTGCGTCGACGCCTCTCGGAAGAGGTGGGTCGAATGGAGAAACACGCGTCGTTTCGGATCGCGTTGTCGTATCCCTCGCCGTACCGCACCGGCATGAGTTCGCTGGGGTTCCAACAGATCTACCGGTCTGTCCAAATGGAACCCGACATGGCCGCGGACCGAGCGTTCCTTCCGGATGACGACGACCCTCCGCGCACGGTGCCGCTGACGTACGAGCACTTTCGCCCCATCAACGACTATCCGGTCATCGCTCTGAGCGTTGCGTACGAGCTGGAGATCGCGGGGGTCATCCGGCTGCTCGAAGCCGCCGGCATCCCGGCGCTGCGTGAAAAGCGGGCCGAATCCTTTCCGTTTGTCTTGGCCGGTGGTCCTTTGACAAACTCCAATCCGCTCCCGCTCTCGCCGTTTGTCGATGCGATCGTCATGGGCGAAGCCGACACGCTGGCTGTCGATGTGTTGCGAGTTCTTCGCGACGCACCTTCGCGTGAACACGCGCTCGACACGCTCGCGGCAACGCCGCACGTCTTCGTTCCTTCGCGCCACGGTTCGGACATGCCGCGTATCGCGCAGTGCGACGACGATCTCTTGCCTGCTTGGGCTCCGATTCGCACGCCCGACACCGAGCTCTCCAACATGTTTCTCATCGAAACGGAGCGCGGTTGTTCGCGTGGATGCGCCTATTGCGTCATGCGTCGTTCGACGAACGGAGGCATGCGCATCGTGCCCAAAGAGCGAATTCTGGGCCTGATTCCCGAAGATGCGCGACGTGTGGGTCTCGTTGGAGCGGCCGTCAGCGATCATCCGAAGATCGTCGAGATTGTCCGGACGCTCGCGGAACGTGGGTGTGAAGTGGGTTTGTCGAGCCTTCGCCCGGACAAACTGACCGATGATTTCGTCGGGGCGTTGAAGCTTGCCGGGTATCGAACCTTGACGACGGCGATGGATGGAACGAGTGAACGCGTGCGGGAACTGCTCGATCGTCGCGCACGAATTCGGCACCTCACGCGGGCTGCGGAGCTGGCGCGCAAGCATGGAATGGCGCGGCTCAAGCTGTATCTGATGATCGGCGTGCCCGGAGAAACCGACGAAGACATCGACGAATGTGTGGCGTTTGTCTCCGAGTTGTCGAAACAAACCCCGATCGCGCTCGGCATCGCGCCGTTTTGTCCGAAGCGAAACACGCCGTTGTCGGATGCATCGTTCGCGGGCATCGATGTCGTCCAAGCGCGTCTCGAACGCTTGCGTCGTGGTCTTGCGGGGCGGGCGGATGTTCGTTCGACGAGCGCGAAATGGGCTTGGGTTGAAGCGGTTTTGGCCAAAGGCGGCGAAGCGGAAGGTCGCGCGGTGTACGACGCATGTCACGCAGGCGGCGCGTTTGCGGCGTACAAACGGGCCTTCGAGGCGCTTTCGCCGGCGCCGGGAAAACGTCGCCGTTTGCAGGTCGTGGCGCCCGCATGAAAACCATCACGTTCTACACGCGCGACAACTGCGGCTTGTGTGATGAAGCCTTGGAAATCGTCGAGAAGGTTCGACGAAGCGTGCCGTTTGAGCTCGTTCTCGTGGACCTCGATCGAGATGCATCGATCGAGAAGAAAACCGCCTACGATTGGGATATTCCGGTCATCGAGATCGACGGTCGGAAGATGATGAAACACCGTGTCAATGAAGCTCGTCTGTTGCGATTGCTCGCGCCGGACAACAACGCATCGCCGGGGGAGTGACTCTGCGCTAAGGGGTACGAGGCCCATCGAGGAGCAATGTTGAAGACCTCCACGCTCATTCAGCTCGCGTTCATCGTCGTCGCCGCGGTTGTCGTATTCGGGTTTGTCTCAGCCGCGAAGTCGGATCAAACCCGTTCGAGTTGCACGGCGCTTTGTGCGTTGCGTCCGGCGTATGCGGGACGAGATCGTCGCGCGCCGGATTTCGACTTGCCGGACCTCGATGGCAAGCGCGTGAAGTTGTCGTCGTTTCGCGGCAAGGTTGTCTTTCTAAACTTTTGGACCGAGACGTGTGGTCCTTGCAAAGAAGAGATGCCCTCGGTCGCGATGCTGGCGCGGATCGCCAAGACGCGAAGCGACATGGTCGTCTTGACCGTGACGATCGATGAAGATCGCCAAAAAGTGCGGGATTTGCTGAGTGTATTGCTGAACGGCGAGACGCCGTTTCCCGTGCTCTTCGATGAAGATTCGCAAATCGTCGGCGGCAAATACGGAACGAAACTTTTCCCCGAGACGTGGGTGATCGATCCGGAAGGCATCATTCGAGCGCGCTTCGACGGTGCTCGAGACTGGTCCGAGCCGCTTGCGGTTGAAATCGGCGAGATGGTCAAGCGTCCCGCGGGACGGATGCTCGATTTCGGTTGTCCGGTCGACTTTGCGCTTGGTCAACCACGCGGCAGTCATGCTGCCTTATGTGTGGATGATTCGTAGCGTAATCTTGAGCTGTTCTTATGGGGACGAAGGAAAAACCCAACGGTGCGGAAGCACGTGACGCTCGCGTGCAAGCGGCACGGCAAGCGTTGCTCGAAGGCGTAGGGGCCGAGATTGCCGCGTCATTTCCCGGCATTACTCGCCTTGGCGGGCAAGTCGTTGCGGCGTTGTACCTCTCGGATGGACCGCGTTCGATGGACGAGCTGTCGGCCGAGTTGTCCCGGTCGAAGAGCAACATCGTTGCGAACCTGCGCGGCTTGGAAGCTGCGGGCATCATCGAACGACTGCGTGAACCCGGATCGCGTCACGACACGTACGCGCTGCGCGGCAAGTACCCCGACGTCATCATCGGCGCGTACTTGGCGCGTTTGCGTCGGGTTGTACAAGACAAACGTGGGTTGTCCCGACGATCGCTCGCGTTGCTCGGCGATGCCGACGGCGATGAAGCGTTGGCTCTGCGCAAGCGACTCGATGACCTGTCGCGGAAATACGAACTCTTCGGCGAATTGATGGATAAATGCGTGCCGACGATCGATGGTCCGCTCGACCTCGAACGGCTCATCGCGATGGTGCCGCAGCATGTGTTGCTCGCGTTGATGGCCGCAGCCAAGTCGGCGTGGTCGTTGGCCGATGTGCAAGGCACGCGTCCCGAGGTCGGCGATATCTCGGCGCTTCCGACCGACGAAGACGACAGCAGCGACGCCTAACAGCCCGTTGACTTATCTGCTCGCACCCGAAATCGTCGGTCGACATCGCTCGAAATACCTGCGTATTCCTCGCTCCGTCGCCCTAGCTTTCGGGCGCTCGCGACGATGATTCAACGGGCTGCTAAGGAGCCTTGTGCGCGGCGCGCACGCGGCGAGCGACGTCGTCGCGCAGAAGACGCGCGATGACGAGCCGGTCGAAGATCGGTGCGGCCGTGTCGTGCAGTGCGGCGGGCCAAACCTGCATGCCGGCCACGTTGACGGACGGTGAGGCATCACCGAGCCACACGCAAAAATGCTTTGAAGTCAAAACATGATCGAAAGCACTCACGTGAGGCGCGGTCATGCCGACTTCATCGAGGACCGTTTGCACGTCGTCGGGCAGTGGTTTCTCCGGACCAACGACGAGCGCGATGGCGTCGGAAAAACCGAGAGATCGAGCAACTGCGGCGCAAAGTCGCGCCAGTTCACCACCTCGTGCGTCGATGAAGCACAAGGGCGGAGTTGTTGTAGTGGTCAACGTGCAACCTAGTTCGTGTTGAGTTCGACGCGGAGAAGCTTGCGTCCGATGAACAAGTAGTCGCCGTGGCCGAGCTCTCGCTCGCTCTTGATGCGCACGTACGTGCCGTTGCGACTGTTCAGATCCGTGAGCGTGAACTTGCCGTTGGTCTCTTCGATGCGGCAATGCGAGCTCGACATGTACAAGTCGCCGGGGAAGTTCAAATCGCCGCCTTCGCGACCGATTTGGAGCGACGTACCGCGGGCGCAAACGGTCATGCCGACAGCACCGCTTTGCAGAAGCTGCGTGAGGCGGAACGGGCTCGGATGTTTCGGCGATGAATAAAAGTATGTGCCGTCGGGGTCTTGGCCGTCGGAGGGCTTGGGCGTCAGATCGAGGCGGAAGACTTGTTCTCCGGCGAGGAACGTATCGGCGGGCGCGATGTCGACGGTGCCGCGGACGCGAATGTAGACGCCGTTGAGTGAACCTTCGTCACGCACGACGAGTTTGCCGTCGCGGTAGAAGAAGTTGGCGTGTCGCGGAGAGACAAACGGATCGTCAGGAAAAACCAGCTGACCTTGACGACCGACGATGTGTTGTTCCGCTTTGAGGTGGAAGCTGAGGCCGTCCATGCCTTCGCCGCGAATCAAAATCAGCTTGGCTTTTGCGGGGTTTTGCATGTCCCCGAAAAAGAGCGTTTGGGCGTTGAGGATTTCGAGCGGAACGCCCGTCCCGCACCTCCCACAGAACTTGTGACCCGAGGGCACGCCGCTCGAACACGAACGGCAGATGTAATTGCGGGCTTGTTCCATGAGCTCCTCCTGCGTCAACTCCGAGAAATTGGTTGGTGCGGATGATACCGCGGTCGATGGGTTGCGAGAACCGGTCGTGGGTCGCGATGTCGTTGCGGTTGTCGAAGGGAACGGTGTTGCGCGACGATTTCCCGGCATCGGTTGCGCCGTGCGCGAGGATGTTCTTGCAGGCGGTGCCGAACTCGCCGCCGCTGTGAACACTGCAAGATCGTTGGTGCACACAGGACAACTCGCGGTGCCCATTGCGCTCCACGTGTCGCACTGTCCGCAAACGACACCTATTTCGTGCTGCTCGTCGCCCAACGTCATTCCCAAAAGACGATCGGTTGTAGACGTGCTCGACGAGAGGGGTCAAGCAACATGCAAAACACATTCATGCCTTGGATCCCGAACCATCCTTCAGTGGATGAACATCATGCGGCGTTCGGCATCTTTGAAGCCGGCTTCGCCCCAAAGACGGAAGACGACTTTTTCCGTGCATGAGCTTGCTTCGAGCGTTCCGAAGTCGCGCGAGTCGTCGTGGAAGTCGATGTTGTCGCTGAGCAGAAAGACCATGCCGTCACCCACTTCGGCTTTGAACGTGGTGGCTGGACCGACTTTCTTTTCGTTGCCGCGATAGTGCCAGCCGCCACCCATCTCGACGACACCGCATTGCATTTCGACTTCGGCTTCGGTGTTTGGATGGACGAACCAGTAACGTTGGTCGGGGCAGGCTTGCTTGATGTCGTACAATTTGCCGTTGACATAAACGCGACGCCCCTTGAGCTCGATGATGTCGCCGGCGACGCCGATGATGCGCCCGATCAAAAACTTGGTCGAGTCATCCGGATCCGTGCAGCGTACCAGATCGCCAAACCCTCGTTTGCCGCGGGTCAGAACCACGATCGTGTCCTTCAAACGCAACGACGGTTCGACCGATGCGCCCAGCAACAGTTCGTCGCCGGGTATCGTCCAGACTTTGAAGAGCACGGCACGCAGGATGCCGCCGATGGCCACGAGGGCAATCGCCGTCCACAGAACCGCTTTCATGAACTTCGGCATTGAATGGATCAGCGTACTGCATCGACGCGCCGAATGGCGAGATCACAGCGCGTTCAAATGCACGGAGGGATGCTCGGGAACCACTGAACGTGGTCGATGACGTTCAGCGTTTGCAACTGCGGAAAGGCGGAAGCTCGTTGGGGCTCGCGCCCTCGGCGATTTCTCGCGCCGCACTGAAAAGTTCGGGCCACACATCGAGCCGCACGAAGACCGACGGCGAGACCGTCATGTCGTCGCCATCCATGACCGATGCCGACACGACGCCGACGACATCACTTCGCCCCGGACTCACCACCGGACCACCTGAATCGCCCGGACAAACAGACGCTATGGCGATGAACTTTCCATCTTCGATTCGTGCGACTCGTCCGCCTGTTCGTTCCACACGATGAATGGCGTTTCGAGTCAGTGCGCACCGGCCAAACCCGATCGGAACGATGGGCTCACTCGCGATCGGCGGCGCTTCCAAACGCGGCACCATCGTTGGAACACCAACGAGTTTGCGGCTGAGCACCAAAATCGCGATGTCGCCTTCGCCCGATACATACCCGCAGTCCGGACTGACAACCGCTCGCACCTGAACTTCGCCCCACGGCAAATCGTCTCCCCCAAGCTCCACCATGAACTTCTCGGCGGGTTTGTCTCGGTTGAGCACCTGTCCGTCGGCGTCTCGCTCCGCCACGCAATGATGTGCCGTGAGCACGAGGTCTTCGGCGATCAGCGTACCCGTGCACGCCACGTCGCTCACGACCCGGACAACCGCGTTGTTCGGATGCTCCACGTCGAGATCCACGGGCAGCTGAATCGTGAACGGACGATCCTCAGCCTCCGAATGCGCCGCTGGTGTCGCCACGGGCGCGTGCTTGGATGCGTGACCGCACCCGGCAAGCAGGGAGGTCGAGACGAGTGCCGGAAGCCATCCTCGAATGCCGCGAGCGGCAACGGATGAAACAGCACGGGATGTGGGGCGACTCGTCAGCACGGGCGCTGTAGCCTCCCAAGTAGGGCGTGAGCAAACGCTCACGAGGACGAACCGAAGGGCAAGGAGCATGGCGGCGTCGTTCGGAGCATCCGACAACGCCGACAAAAACTCCTTGGGTACATTAACGTCTTTTTTGTCGCGTCATTCAAAAATTCTTGTTTCGGTCAAATTGTATCATCGCATGGCAACCATGCCAACTCGATGCGTGCTGCGTTCATACGCACTGCGCAACGCCGAGGGATCCGCCATCGGATCTTCGATTCCCGCCACCACGACTTCATGCAAAAACGCAGCCTGTCCGCGCGCTTTGGTGGTTTGCCACGCTTTGCACGCGGTGCTGCCATTTTCGCAAGCCGTCAAAGCATCCTCGACAACAGCCAACGCCTGACGCGGCTGTCCGCGATGAAATAACGCGCGAGCATGAATGTCCGCGACCGCCAAATCCCCTTGAATCGCGCGATCCGAACGCTCGATTACCGCGCACGCCAAACCCGGCTGACCATGATCGACATACGCCGAAGCAAGCTTGCTCACGCTGTCAACGCTCGGAGCAAGCGCCGCTCGTTCTTCCAATGCGGAAAATTCCACCGATTGTGTTGCTTTTGCAGTCTTGGAAGAATTCGGCAGAAGGCTTTTCGACGGAGTCTCAGGACCCACAAAGCCGAACCAAGCCACCGCAGTCAGAACGAACGCATTGCAAACGAAAAGTGCCGAGCGCATGAGCAGTTCAGACACCCGTTTTGGCGAATGTTCCGAGACCCGAAAAAGATTTCGGAAATAGGTGGGTGAATGTAGGCCTAATCCTTCGGCAGGACGACCAGGTCATCGCGATGGACGACGACGTCTTCCCCGTCTTCGTCTCGCTTTTGTCCGGCGAGACGTGAGGCGTCGGAGTGGGATAGCCGGGACAAACCGCGCGCGATTTCGTGACCGTCCGGGTCGACGATGGAGACGGCATCTCCAGGTTGAAAACCTCCGCGAACGCCGAGCACGCCGACAGCCAAGATGCTGCGGTTTTTCGCGCAGATCGCTTCGGATGCGCCACGATCGAGAAGAATGGTGCCGCGAGGGCGAAGCGTGAAAGCAATCCAATGCTTTCGGGCGTTCAAACGTTGGTGTACGGCCGGGAAAAACGTTCCGACATCTTCCCCGGAGACGACTCGACCCAAGATTCCCTGCTCGCGCGCGTGGGCGATCACGACATGGGCACCTGCGAGCGTTGCGCGACGGGCCGCTTCGACTTTGCTCGACATGCCGCCGGTGCCTACGCCCGATGTGGATCCACCGGCGAGATGCCGAGCTTCGCGGGCGACGTTCTGCACGATGGGCACGCGTTTGCCGGTTTCATCGAGCAAACCTTCGACGTCGGAGAGCAGGACCAAAAGGTCGGCTTCGACGAGCGGCGTCACCATCGAGGCGAGCTGATCGTTGTCGCCGAACTTGATCTCTTCCACGGCGACGGCGTCGTTTTCGTTGACGATCGGGACGCATCCGGCGTCGAGCAGCGCGGCGAATGCGTTCCGGGCGTTGTTTGTCCGGGTACGATCCGCCAAGTCCGCATGCGTGAGCAGAATCTGCGCGACGGGCAGACCGAGTTTGTCGAAAGCAACCTCGTAACGCCGCATGAGGATGCTCTGTCCCGCCGCAGCGGCGGCTTGCAAACGCGCGATGTCCTTCGGGCGTTTGTCCATGCCGAGTTTCTGCATGCCGCTCGCGATCGCTCCGCTCGAGACGATGACCACGCTGCGACTTGCACGTTGGCCGCTCGTTCGGAACGCGGCGACGTCTTGGGCGAGTCTGTCCCAGGCGTCTCCGGTGAGGCTTTTCGAGCCGATCTTGACGATGACTCGGCGGACTTTTGTCAGAACGTTGCGGCTCGTGAGACCTTCGGCGACTTCGGCTGTTCTTTCAGCGACCACGTTCATCCTGGTGTTCTGCGGTGACTTCATCGAAGGCGGCTTCGAGACGTCGTTCGAAATAGCTGGGGAGCGAAGCGCTCGTGAGAATGGCGGTGTCGACCCAGCGCGTGAATTCATCGCGCAAGTCGTCGACGATGTCTTGCATCGTGACCGATGCCGGGCGCAAGTAGGGCGAAAAGACGCGCAGCATCGAGCGATCGATGAGCTGTCGGATGTGTTTGGCCTCGTCGATGCCGATACGTACGGCTTGGGTTGTGCGGACTTGCGACAGGTAGCGATCGAAGAGGTGTCCGAAAGCGTAGACTTCGAGGCCTCCGGCGATGGAGGTCAACGCGCCGAGCGGACCGCGGCTGAGCAAGGTTCGTCCGAGCATCTCGAGGGCGGAACGGGCGAGGTTGCTCGGGCCGACTTGGCGTGCCGGGTCGGCCAAGATCTTTCGCGCATCGTTGGTCATGCTGAGGCCGTAACGAGCGGCGACGTCATGCGCGAGGGCGCCGCGTAAACGGCCGACGACGCGTTCGGGCAAAACGGGAAGCGGCAAGGCAAGAGCGCCCATCGAAGCGGCGGAAAGCACGGCGAGCCGACCGGACGGCGCGGTTGTCGTGACAGGTACGGCAACGGAGCTTGGCGCGGGGTTGGTGGGCGTTGAGGACGTCATGGGTCGACGGTAGCAAACGTGCGGGGCAAAGGTGCCAACCACTTTTGATCGAAGTGTCGGAGATTCAGGGGCCTCAAAGTGCGCCTCACATTCCGAACGTGCCTTTCGAGTCGTCGCGGGAAGGTGTACGGTGGGATTCGAGTTCGTCAGGAGAATCGTTGATGTTTCGCGGTCGTGGCGTGGCTGTTTCGTTCGGGGTTTGGGTCTTGTTTTCGGCGTTCGTGATGGGATGTTCGCCGGAAGGCAAGGCCAAGCGGGCGCTCGAGACGTACGAGACGGTGTTTCGCACGTGCAAAGAGCAGACGGAGCGCGAAAAAATGCAACCCGGCGAACATCGTTGTGCAAGTATTGCCAGTTCAGCGATTGATTTGGGTCTCGAGCAAACGAAGCTCGAGGAGCCGAGACGCACTGAATTGTTGAATGGGTGGCTCGAGAAGAAAAAGTTTGTCGGGTATTACGTACCTCGTGACAAACGTCCGGTTGAAAAATGAGCGAGGCAAACGGCGTGTCGGAAATGGATGATCCGCGGCAAATATTGCAATTATCGGCGTTCGATTTGAATGCGGGCGCTTTTGCGGAGGCGCTCGAACGATTGCGCGGCGCGTTTTCGGTGCTGGAGAAAAGCCCCGAGTTTTTGGCGCCTTCGCGGGCGCTCGAAGCGCGGGCGCTGATGAGCCTCGGGCGTGAGGACGAAGCTGTCGCCACGTTGGAAAAAGCGATTGGCGAAGCGAAACAGGCGGGCCTCGAAAAACACGTCGTGGGACTTCGGGGTTTACGAGAACAACTGCATCGCGCGGTGGAAATGCGCAGGCTTGCGGCGACGCCGGTGGATGAATTGTCCGGGCGGCATATCGATCCGGGCGAACGAGCCGTTTTGTTTGCGAATAAAATCGTGGCGTATTTGGGGATGGGTGACATTTCGAGCGCCGAGGCGTTGCTTCCGCGGGCGCGGGCGAGCGCCGAGGAGGCGGATGATCCATTGGCGCTATTGCCCGTTTTGCTGGCGACGAGTCAATTGGGAGCGGCGCAGGGGGATTGGACGTCGGCGAAAAAGGCGCTCGATGCGGCGCGAACATTAGCCAAGCTGCATGATCCCGAATCAATGGTGCTCGTGGAAGAGATGACGCGTTATTTGATGCAGCATGCGCCGAAATGAGCGTATCACATCAACGCACCCATAACATCGCCACACCAATCACCGCAATGAGCGCTCCGAGGCCGGCGCGAAGGGTGACTTTTTCGAGGCGGGCCAAAACGACCACGGGAATGAGCAGAACGGGCGTGGTGGACATGATCGTCGCGGCGACTCCCGTTTCCGTATGTTGAACGGCAAAAAGCGATAACGTCACGCCCAAGACCGGGCCCATGAATGCACCGATCGAGGCATAACCCAGGGCGGTTTTGTCGCGAATGGCGTCGCGCGTTTTTCCCCACCAACCGACGATGAAGAACACGGCGGAAAACCCCAATACTCCGGCGAGAACTCGAATTTGTCCCGAAGCGACGGGATCATAATTTCCCATGCCGATTTTGCCGAGAGCCATTCCGCCGGCTTGACCCAGCGCCGCACCAAGGCCCAGCAAAATACCTTGACGAAGCGTATCACCTTTGGCTTCGGTATGGTTTGTCGCCGAAGAGTCGGGGCGTTCGCGCACGACCCAAACGACGCCCGCAATGGTCACCGCCATTCCGACGAGACCGAGCGTCGAAATGCGTTCATTCAGAAAGAAAAACCCGAGCACGGCGGCGATGGGCGGAGCGAGGGCCATGAGCAGCATCGACAAACGCGGCCCGATGATGACAAACGCCCGGAAGAGGCAGATGTCCCCGAGTACATACCCGACAAACCCACTCGCCAATAACCACCCCCACGTTCGCGGCGATGCATCCAAAGGCAATGGTTGACCTCGACGAACCAAGCCGAGGATAGCGAGCAAGCAGAAGGCGATAACGAGTCGGACGAGGTTCAGGGACAAAGAACCCATGCGGCGTCCGGCGGCGGAGAAAGCCAAGGAACTGGCTGTCCAACAACATGCTGTACCGAGAGCGGCGAGTTCGCCGAGGGGAAGAGGCATAGAGGAACCGGCTCGTGTAGACGTCGTTTGGCGTGACGAAGGGGCATGTATGCACGCAGACGGGCACTTGCGCAAGGGAAGGTACGCACGGATTGCTCATGCGCACGGGCAGGTACCTTTCGACCGGCGAAGGGATGCGGTCGGAGAGCATGTTGCCGGTCGAATCGAGCCGACCATCACGCTTGCGATGGGTGTTGGAATCGCATATACGTGGTTATTTCGCGATCGTCGGACATTGTCAATGGCCTGAATCGGGGGATTTCCGCGATGAAACTCGAAACGTACAGTTTTCAAAATGATCAATGGTCAAGCAGGCATTTTCCGAGCTTGGATTCGGAACACACCTTGGTGTTGGCCTTCTTTTCGCCGCGTTTCGGTCTCGAATCAAGGGCCCTTGCAGAACTGCGTCAAATGTACCCTCGAGCGCAGATGATGGGTTGTTCGACGGCGGGAGAAATTCTCGGTACGGAAATATTGGATGATTCCATTGTGGTGTCGATTATTCAGTTCGAGCGCACGGAATTGCGTACGGCTTATGCGACGGTGGGGTGTGCCGAGGACTCGGCGGCGGCCGGAGCGGCATTGGCGAAGGAATTGGCGGACGCGCGATTACGAGCGGTGTTTGTTGTGTCCGATGGCACTCGCGTCAATGGCAGTCATCTCGTCGAGGGCCTCAACAGTGGTTTGTCCGCGGACGTCGTGGTGACCGGAGGTTTGGCGGGGGACGGTACGGCTTTCGGAAAAACGTGGGTGCTCGAAAATGGCGTCCCGCGCGATGGAATCGCGGCGGCGGTGGGGTTTTACGGGGAAAATGTTCGTGTGGGTCATGGATCGAAAGGCGGTTGGGATATTTTCGGACCGGAGCGTGTGATTACGCGTTCGCGCGATCATGTCCTTTACGAGCTCGACGGTCGTCCGGCGCTGGATTTGTACAAAGAATATTTGGGCGAACGAGCGACGGAATTGCCTGCGTCGGCATTGTTGTTTCCATTGAGTATTCGGGCCGGCAGGCAGGACGGCAATCGAGTCGTGCGGACGGTGCTCGCCGTGGATGAAGGCGAAAAGAACCTCACGTTTGCCGGTAATGTGCCGACGGGTCATTTGGCGCAGCTGATGCGGGCGAATTTCGATCGGCTCATTGATGGAGCCGCGGGAGCCGCAGCGGAGCTTCGTTCGGCATTGACGAGTTCCGGACCGACTTTGTGCATTGCCGTGACGTGCGTCGGAAGACGCCTCGTTTTGGGTGAACGGGCGGAGGAAGAGGTCGAAGCCGTCATCGAGGGAATGACTCAGCAAACGCAGCAAATCGGGTTTTACTCGTACGGTGAATTGTCCCCGTACACGAATGGTCGATGCGATCTTCACAATCAAACGATGACGCTTACCGCGATTGGGGAAACATGATCGAGAATCGTTTGTTGTCGCGTCAACTTGCGAAAGCCGGGGCGAATGAGGAGCGTCCACCGGATCAGCAGCATTGGAAGCAATTTCTCGAGCGTATCGAGCGCGCGTACAAGGATGCCGAGGCGGACAGGTATTTGCTCGAACGGTCGCTCGAAAAAGTCTCCGCGGAGATGCAGCAGCTTTACGAGAGTTTGCGACGGGCTTCGGAGAATGCGCTGGCGATTGAGCGAGACAAACTCAAAGCGATCATTTTCGCCAGCGGTGACGGCCTTGCGACGACGGACAAGCACGGCAACATTCAATCGATCAATCCGGCGGGTTTGCGCATGCTCGGCTGGGACGAGAACGACGTCGCGGGGCGTGCGCTTCATGATGTATTGGCCTCCGAATCGTTGCCGTTCGATCCGTCTTTGGGCGCGGCGATTCGCGAGGCGCGGGTACATCGTGACGAACGGGCGCGTTTTGCGCGACGCGACGCGGAGCCTTTGCATGTTTCATATATTTTGACGCCGATTCTTCAGGAGCACGAAACCAGTGGGTTTGTCTTGGTATTCCACGACATGACCACTCGAAAACAAACCGAAGAACAGCTCGAGCGTGCGCGAATGGAAGCGGAGAGCACGAGCCGCATGAAGAGTGAATTTTTGGCCAACATGAGCCATGAAATTCGTACGCCCATGAATGCGGTCATCGGTATGGCGGGGCTCCTTCTCGATACGCAGCTCAATGAAGAGCAGCGCGAATACGTGGCGATCGTGAAGAGCTCCGGCGAGCATCTTTTGAATCTTTTGAACAGTATTCTCGATTTATCCAAAATCGAATCGGGGCGACTGGAACTCGAAGCCGTGGTTTTCGATGTGCGCACGGTGCTCGATGAAGTTTTGCAGATGTTTTCGGATCGCGGCGGGGGGCCGGATGTCGAGCTCGTGGGACGCGTGTCTTCCAACGTGCCGCGGGAATTGGTGGGTGATCCGCATCGATTGCGCCAAGTGCTCTTGAATTTCGTGAGCAATGCGATGAAATTCACGGCGCATGGCGGCGTAACCGTGCATATCGAAGGCGTGTCCTTTGTGGAGGGTGTGGCCGAGCTGCGCGT
>CAYSYX010000003.1:0-7284 GCA_964435055.1 uncultured Polyangium sp.
GCTCCAGGTCGTAAGAGCGGTGATATCGGCGCTGGTTGAGCTTGGCGGGACAACCCTCCGGGACGCTCTGGATGCTCTCGCGTTTGGCCAGACCGACTGGCAAGCACTTATTGAATATCTCCGAAATAAGCAGGCAGCGCATTGCACCACGACACCCGGCAAACCGCGTGAAGACGCGAGCATAAAATATCTCAGCAGCTTTTTCGTGCAGCTCAACCCCCGCGAACAGCAAGCCGTCACGCAATCAACATGGAACGCCTTGAACGTCTTTCTTGCTGATCCTGTCGTAGCAAGGTTTCTCTCGTCGCCCGTATCGACGTTGGACATCCAGGCCATTCTCGATGGCGGCCAATGCCTTCTAATTCGATTACCGCCGGGATTGGATGTAATGACGCAAAATGTCCTCGGAAGCCTATTATTGAATCGGATCGTTCTAATGGCCTCCAAGCGCGACGTTCAAGCCGTGGCAACAGGCAAATTGCCGCGCATAACGCTGTATATCGACGAAGTGGCGAGCTTTGCTGGCAAGCGATTTACGCAGGATCTCACTCGAGTTCGCAATTGGGGTCTTGCTGTAGTCGCTGCGGCGCAGCATTTCCAACAAGAACCTTGGCACACCGTTGAGGGCGCCGCTCTTTATCGTGCACTCCGTGGCAATATGGGGACGACGGTTCTGTTTCGCGTCGGAATGGATATGGCAATGGCGGAGGCCGACGCAATCTTCAAACCCCGCGGGGATATGGTGGCTCGTGTCGAGGAGGAGGTCACCGAGACGCAAGGTATTTCCAATTCGCACGGAACAAGCAGTGGCAGAACGTCGACTTCCGGGACGTCGTCGAGCACGGCGCAATCCCACGGCGTGAGCCACGGCTCCAGTGACGGAAGGACCTCGAATTGGAATGGTGTGACAGGAAGCACGAATATGAGCTTTTCGCATTCCGATGGATACCAATCTGGTACCAATTGGGGCAGCTCGCAATCGACAGGTCACACCGAGGGAACGAGTCGTCAGCATGCCGAATCCTATTCGCGATCAGTAAAAGAGCGGCGCGATTACTATAGTGTCGAGGAACAAGCTCGAATGCATGCATATGCAATCTCCCAATTGCCCGCCCGTCACGCTTATGTGGTTTTGGGCAACGACCGCGCAGACACATACCTCATCCGAACATTGGATGTAACGGTCGAGTGGCAAACGTCGTGGGGCGGCAAAGACTATAAAAAAGAGTTTCTTCATCTGGCATCGCCGCCAGAGCCAATTCCGGCCCCGAACCAACCATTGGAAACGCGTCTGCGAGCATTGATTGAACGTCAAAAGCGTTTGGCGCGGAAGAGCACCACTGAAGGAGCCGCATAATGAGCCTCGTTCTAACTGACGTACCGATCATCGAAGCGGTTCGCGAATACCGCCATATCAGTTCCGGTCAACTCGCCCGCGTGACTGGGCGTTCCGCTCAGGTTATTCGGCGCGCCATTCGCAAACGTCTGCGGCCTGAAGGTTACCTTGCAAGCATTCAGCGGCAGCCAGCCGAAGAAGCTGCATACACCCTCGGGCCGGAGGGGCTCGCATTTGTCGCGCACGAATTGGGTTGCCCGGTGTCCCACTTGCCATTTCCCAAGGGAAGCACGAGTCGCGGCTTCTTCTGGCGCCATACCATGCTGGTCAATGAGATTCGTATCGCCTTTAATTTGGCGACGAGACGCAATGAAAGTTTGATCCGTATCGAGCGAACCATCCCGGAATGGGAATTGAAACCTGCCGTAAAGGGACCAAATCGTCACGATGACCGGTTCCTTCTTTCAGAACGTCTGAAAGGCCCTGACGGAGTCACGTATTGGCATCGCCCGGACTGCCTCTTTTTAATGCGTCCGCATGGAGATGGCGCGCAGCAGCGCGTTGCAGCGTTTGTCGAGGCCGATCGTAATACTGAGTCTATGAAACGTATCCGAGACAAACTTGAGGCGTTTTGGCTGTATTGGTATCAGCAGCGCTTTGTGGACGCGTTTCAAGCCGTTGCAATGCGCGTATTGTTTGTATTGGATGACGTAACGAATCGCCAGCGAATCAAATCAATGCAAAGCGAGCTTCGGGAGCTCGCCCGCCGCAAGGACAATGGCCCGGCCGCCGAAGCATTTCGACGTTGTTTTCGCTTCGCGCGGAAGCACGATCTCGACGAGACCACCGTATTGGCTCAACCAATCTGGTACGACGCCGACGATCAACCGCGTCTTTTCTATCGTCCCGTTACGCAGCCGTCCCGCGAACCGAACGCAGAGGCAAACTCATGAAGCGGTTCGTCGCGGTTGACCCGCAACAAGTTTGTCAGCTCAGGCAAAAGCCCGAGCTGCCGCTCGCGACAGTTAGCGCGACGCTGGAAAACCAGCGTATCGGTGCTGTACCGAGTGCACCGCCACATCGTGGCGGTTGTCGAGGCCCATCGAGTGCATCGCATGATGCGTGTACCAGCCGGCCCTGTGACGCTTTCGATTTGGTTGGTACCCAAATCGTTATGCAGCAGGTGCCGAGCGCGCATACGTGCAGAGCACACGGTCAGAGTGCCTCGGAGGTAGACGCGTACGTCTGCCTTCTTTCTCTTCGGGCTCTCCGTGAGCTCAGTCGTCGCACGGCGACAACAAGATCGTGCATGGACATTCCACCAACTCAGAGGAGGGAGTCGTGAATCGTAGATCTCGATCGCAACCACACGATGTTGATCCGCAGCTCGCTACCGCGCTCATGCCGCTGGTGAAGCTTCTTCTTCCGGCCCTTCGAGCCGAGTTGGCGTCGTCGCCGAGAGGTGAGAGTGACACCTGGGTGTCGCAGGATCGATCACCGCTCGGCAGGAAAGCGCATTGTCGGCTCGCGCGAAGCGGCGCACTGCAAGGTGCTCGCAAGGTTGGCCGCAAGTGGTTTGTCCCCGCCGCATCCGTTGCCGCCTTCATCGAAGGCCATGGAAACGCCGCGGGAAATGCAGAAAAAGACGCACCGTCGGACGACCACGTTGCGCTGCTCGCGGACAAACTCGGAATCTCACTTCTCATGCCGAGGGCATGAGTCGCATCGTCGACGTGGCGCACGACGTCCTCGAAGTTAAGCTGGCGCTCGCAGTGCGCTGCATCGATGAAGACAACGCAGTTGTTGAAAGACAAACCCATGAAAGACAAGCGGAAACAGGGCGGAGGCACGGTGATGTGGCGGAGCGGGCGCGCCGCGGTAAAACTCTCGCTCGGTGTGCTCGGTCGACGCACGCTCGCGTTGCCAACATGCAAGACACCCGAAGAAGCGGAGCGCCGCTGTTCGGTTCTCGCGGAGCTTGCTGGCAAGCTCAACGCAGCAGGACAGATGGAAGTCGGGTTTGCCGTTCTGGAACGCGCCGCCAGTGCCGAGGGGCGAGACCTGGACGCTGCGGTGAAGCTTGTCGATGCGCTCGTGAAGGGTGATGCCGTCGTACGTCCTCACGGCTCAATGACCTTTCGGCAACTTGGCGAAAAGTGGACGTCGGGTGAACTTGCCAAACTATTTCCCGATCACATCAAGGCGAAGGGAACGAGCAACACGGACGTATCGCGGCTCAAAACCTACGTTTACCCGTTTACCCAGGAGGTTCCGGTTGAGCGATTTTCACTTGCTCACGCGCAAGAAGTCATGCGCCGCATTCCCCCGGATCGCTCTCCAGGCACTCGTCGGCACGTCGCGCTGCTCATGCACCGAATGTGTGCAATGGCGGTATTCCCAATGCAGCTTATCCAGACAAACCCACTTCCGCCCGGATTCCTGCCTTCAGTAGGAGCGCAAAAAGCAAAGGCGTACCTTTATCCCGATGAAGATCGCCGCCTGCTTTGCTGCAAAGAGGTGCCGCTCGGCTATCGAATGCTTTACGGATTTCTCGATCGCGAGGGAATGCGATCAGACGAAGCTGCCGTGCTGGAATGGACCGATTTCAATCTCGAGCACGGTGCGATTCGCCTCGATCACAACAAGACGAATGACCCGAGAGCGTGGGCGCTTGAGCCTGGAACTACCCGCGCAATTCGAGCGTGGCGAGCTTATCGCCGTGCGTCTGGTGAAACGGGCCCCTTAGTATTCCCGGTCAGCTTCGAGCATGCGGCAGCCCGATTTCGTAAACACGTGAAAGCTGCGGGAATTGATCGCCCCGAGTTATTCGCACAAAATTCTGCACGCCTGCGGCTTCGTTTACACGACACGCGGGCCACGTTCGTAACGATTGGACTCGCAAATGGCCGAACGGAAACGTGGATTGCTGACCGAACCGGTCACAAATCCAGCACGATGATCAATCGTTACCGTCGCGCAGCTCGGAGCGTGGCGGAGCTTAACCTCGGCGACTTGATTCCGCTCGATATCGCTGTGCCAGAGCTTGCGCCATTTCTTGATTCGCACTCGCTCGCAACGCCGGTTGTCCCAACGTTGTCCCAGCGAGGACTTCATCAAGCCGGGGTCAATCTCAAAAACCCCTATTTTTACTGGGTGGGCCATGAAGGACTTGAACCTTCAGCCAATGGATTAAGAGTCCACTGCTCTACCAATTGAGCTAATGGCCCAGGTACGACGTTTGTTTTCAATCCGGCGTCCGAAGTTCCTCTGAAACAAGCAGGATTCGAACACCTGGCACGCCCGGACCGATTCGAACGGACGACCCTCGGATTCGAAGTCCGATGCTCTATCCAGCTGAGCTACGGGCGCACTTTGCAACCCCTTTGAAGGGACGCGGGAAGCCTTCTACTCGCCACGAATCCGCATGTCAAGTTTCTTGTTCATCAAAGTCGCACGTTCCTTTCTGCGCCCGGGACACAGGCGCGCTAAGGTCGTCTCGTCATGCCTTGGGTCGCTCGCCTCGTCCGCATCGCCGCCGTCACGCTCGCACTCGTGAGCGTCTCGACGCCACTTCACGTCGTCCATGCCGCACCTGCGAAATCGAAGACGAGCAAGACGGCCAAAGTGACCAAGTCGTCCAAGGTTCGGCATGACAAATCATCGGAAACACCCGCAGAAAATGCGCCAAAAGGCACGCATTCCGTAGGCGCACCGAACGGGGGCAAACTCCTGCGCGGCGAGAAGCTGACGTCGAATCGATCCGTCGAAGTGCGCGGCGGAGGACACGCGTGGGGCACGCCCGAGCTCGTAGGCGTGCTCAAACGAGCCGCTTCCAAGGTGCGCAAGAAGCATAAAGGCTCAGTGCTCTTCGTCGGCGATCTGTCCGCCAAACGCGGCGGACCTCTCTTCGGACACAACTCGCATCAGTCCGGACGCGACGCCGACGTGGGGTTTTACATGAAACACGATGACGGAAAGCAGGTGAATCCGCATCGTTTCGTGCCCTTCGGGAGCGACGGTCGAGCGCGCGACGGCGGCATCGTTCGTTTTGACGACGAACGAAATTGGCTCTTCGTCGAATCGCTGATCACCGATCCGAAGATCGAAGTTCGCTACATGTTTGTCTCGGCCGGACTACGCAAACGCCTCCTCACGTACGCGTCGCAAAAGAGAAAGGTCGCGCCCGATCTCTATACGAAGGCCTCGGCCGTGCTCATGAGCCCCGCGGATGTGGACGTGCACGACGATCACTTCCACGTGCGCATCGTGTGCCCCGAGAAATCACGTGGCCTGTGCGTCGAAGAGTCGTACGTGGGGCGCGGTGGAAATACTTCGGCGCCAAAACAATCCGGTGCATCTCCCTCCGCATCGCCGGAGGGAAACGACGCGAAGGAAGATGCACCGAAACAAGAGAAGGAAGCGAAGCAGGAGACGGGCAAGTCCGACGCGCCCGCTGAGGCTACGAACGCGTCGGAGTAAATCGGTTGGTCAGGACCAACGAAGCGAACGAACGATTTTTTCACGATCGTTTCGTTCGGCTGTGCGTTGCTCCCACGGACAAACGTAGCTGACCTGCACGACGCGTTCGCCGTTCGACAAAAACCACACCTGCACGAAACAACCACGCACGAAGTACGTGGCCGTCGCCGCTGTTCCATCAGGACAATCCATCGGTTGCAGCTCGAGCGGCTGCACTCGTCGGCGTTTGCCCCAAGCAACGGCAAGAGCTTCGACTGCTCCGGTATCCGTGCCGGGCTCTTCGTCGTCCTCGAAGAGCATCTCGGCAACCATCAGCCGACCCAAACCACCTTCAGCCGCAAGCGCGACCGGAGGCAGCGTGGTCGGATCAGAATAGGTCACGTCTTCCAAGCCCGACCAACACGGCGGCAAGTCGAGCGAAAAACCATCGAGATCGAGTCGCATCACGGCGGAAAAGGTAACAACTCCACGCGACCCGCGCCGCGTCGATTTTGCGACGGTTGGACATTACCTGTCCGACCATACGTAGGTCGAAATAGGTCCGATCGGACTTTTACGGTCCGATCACCCCCCTTGACTTTCGTCGATGTCGATCAGCACCGGCGCATGGTCGCTCGGCTTGTCCAACTCACGCGTACTCTTGTCCACCCACACGTCCTTCGTTCGATCGAGAAGCGACGGCGTCACCAAAATCAGATCGATACGCAAGCCGTTGTTCTTCTTGAACGCACCCATCCGATAATCCCACCAACTGTAAATCTGCTCGTCCGGATGCTTCGCCCGAAGCGCGTCCACCAAACCCCAATTCAGCAGTTTTCCAAGGGCTGCGCGTTCGTCCGGGTGACACAACACCTGCCCCTCCCACTTCTTCGGTTCACGCACGTCGATCGTCGCCGGCGCAACGTTGAAGTCTCCACACACGAGCACAGGCTCGGTCGTCGCGTGACGCGCCGCGAGCTCCGCTCGCAAACGCTCGAGCCAAAGTAGTTTGTACACAAACGGTTTCGTACCCACCACCTGACCGTTGGGCACGTACACGTTCACGATGCGCACTCCTTCGATCGTCGCTGCGATGAGCCTTCGCGCCGTGTCTTCGGAATCGCCGTCGAGGTCCTTCTTCACGTCCTGGATTGGCAAGCCAAACCGCGCTGCGATCGCCACACCGTTGTAGGATTTTTGTCCCGCGTACACGACCGCGTACCCCGCATCGCCCAACGCCTCGACGGGAAATTTTTCGTCGTCGACCTTGGTCTCCTGCATGCACACGACGTCGGGTGATGCTCGACGAAGCCAGTCCGTCAGGTGTTCCAGCCGCGCACGAATCGAGTTCACGTTCCAGGAGGCAATACGCATGATGCGTCGCTCTCTACTGCCGAACGTCACGCGCGAGAAGAGCTGTTTGTCTTGGCCGTGTCATGAGGTGCTGGCTGAAGGTTCACCTCAGGCCCCTCGAGGCTCCGCGCTCCGTC
>CAYSYX010000003.1:7384-79591 GCA_964435055.1 uncultured Polyangium sp.
ATGGGGTGCCTCATGGGGTGCCTCATGGGGTGCCTCATGGGGTGCCTCATGGGGTGCCTCATGGGGTTTCACCCCAAACCCCACCTGGGGCTCCGCGCCCCAGGACCCGCGCCAGGGCCGGCCCTGGACCTTGCACCGTTCGTTCGCTTCGCGCCCGAACGGCAAGCAACAGCGCCTTCCATGGCAAATGCGTTTTACCCGGTGCATCCAATAACTAAAATTTTCCCGGGCCTTTTATTTGTTTCCGCACAGGTGACGTCGCCTTTGGCGTGGCACCCGAACCCAAGGGCTTGTTCGCCGTCGAATTGATCGCCCGCACGGGCGATGTCGCAATCGGCGGAGGCATGACGGTCGCTGCCGGAGCCGGCGGGGTCGTATCGATGATTTCCGGTGTAGGCGCGGTCGACGTGGCCATCGGCATTGCGGGAATTGCCTCCGGAGATGCACGATCTTCAGAGCGCTGCGGCAATACGAACAACATGGCGGCCGCAGCGACCGCGGCAATGCCTGAAGCCAGCGTCCATAACGCAATACGTCGTTGCCGAATGGCAGTAACCGTCGCTCCGGCAATACCCAATTCCTCGGCGACCCGGTTTTTCGCACCGAGCGGCGGAGGGGGACCGTCTTGCAATGCAGCGCGAATCAGCGCACTCGCCGCACCATCCGGATCTTCGTCCACCAATCGTCTGGGCTCGTCGTTCATACCGCCCCCGTCGTTTGTCGCATGGTCCGCGTCGCCATTCGTGTAAATTCTTCGCGTGCCCGTCGAAGGCGCGAAGCCACGGTTCCCGTCGGAATATCCAGCGCTATGGCAATGTCTTTCGCCAACATACCTTCGAGCTCGAAAAGAACGAATACCGTTTGGAGTTCCGCATCCATCGCGGCCAAGATTCGATAAAACAACGTGCGCCTGCGCTTCTGTTCGAGCAATTCATCGGGAAGTGGTTGATGATCCTCGACAGACCCAATCGCCGCATCTTCTTCGGGAACTTCACGTCGGCGCGATTGCGTTCGCCGCGCGTGAGCCGCCTTGTTTGCCGCCGTGGCCAATAAAAACGCCCGCTCGCATCCCGGAGCAATCAGATCGAGCTTCGACGAGGCGACGAGAAACGTCTTTTGCGCGGCGTCTTCGAGCTCGGCTTCGCGTACGCCGAATCGTCGCAATGCGTGATAAACCGTATCGTAATGCTCATCGAGCATCTTGCGCAAACGCGCTCGTGCCGCGGCATTCCATTCCGCAGTTCGCGGCACGGGAGGCTCGGCGGCTCCGTCCGGGTCTGTCACGACGCACACCTCATCATCAATTCATGCGCAGGCTTCTCTTGCCTTGCAAATTCGCATACTCGGTTGATGAGCACGAAAAGTCCAATTTCCGACGTCAATGCGCCTCTTTCACAACTTCCGACGGCGAATTGGGAGCGAGGGCGACGACTTTCGCATGCGTTTGACCAGGTGGCGAATCGAGATCGGCCCGGATGATGTGCGTCAAATCGACGGGTTTACCGTTGATCCGGGCCGGCGCGTACACTTGCTTTGCCACCATATCGAGCGTCGCTTGATGCATGGAAGAAGGACCGGACATGATTCGGCAATTGTTCGTTTTTCCTTCTTTCGTCGTCGTGCAACGGGCAATCACTCTTCCTTTGACGCCTTCCGGATTTTCGGGTTTGATCGGCCCGGACAAACGTTTCGGCGGCGTGACTTTCGGTTTTTCAGGGATCGGCGGAAACGCCATTATGCCCAGAGGCATGGGATGCTCGGTTGCCTCGGGCGTCGGCAATCCACCTTGAACCACCACTTCATGTGTCGTAATGGGAACATCCACCATGACTTCGCCGGTTCGAGGAGTAAACGCGGCAAACCCCGCCGCGGCCATTCCCGTTCCAACCAACGCGCCGGCGGCACGTTTGATGCGTTTGCTTCGTTTTCCGACGGGACAATCGTTTGTCATGACTGTACCGTCTTTTCGTCGATACATGCGCACGCAAGCGTCGCCGATCAAATTCCGAAGAAATGCTTCCGCTTCTGCGGCGGACATGTCCGACAGATTATGCACGTTCTTTTGACACGCTCCGCAAAACCGCGTGCGCTCGTCGCCCACCATTTCATTCCAATCGGCTTTGCAAGGCGACGCGATATACGCCAGCTCCAAAAGGGGCAATTGCCGTTTGGTGCGAGCTTTGGCGATTTCTTTGTTCAGCTGCGCAATCTCGGTGTGAATCTCTTTTTCACGCGTCGCCAACGCTTCAATCTCGGCTTTGGTCTCGCGAATGACCGACAATTCTTCGTGCAGCTTCTCCAAACGCGCTGCAAACGTGGCTTTCTCGTCGCGGTACGGCGTATTCGTGGGCGATATGGGTTCCATGTCCGGTCATTCCCGGCTTCGCGACCCACGATCACAAAAAATGCAGCGGCCCGGCAAGTCTTCACACGTGCGCCGAATTGGTGACACAACTAACTCAATGGCTGTGGCCAACCTGCTCCGGCTTGCCCCACCAAATCGTCAACCAAGCGCTCGATGCAGCACCGCGAAGAGACCATCGGGATCGTCGACGTGCACCCAATGATCGGCGTTCGCCAGCGTGTGGACTTCGAGTTTGGGGTTGGTCGCGGACAGTTTGGCGAGACAATCGCGATCGGACTGACTCAACGTGATCGAACGTCCGCCGATGATGAAGCCGAGTCGCCCGTGATGGTGTTGTTCCACGACAGACCACAGGTCACGCATGAAGTAATCCTCGAGCAACGACCGAATCGTCGGCAAGTCGAGACGAAAACGAAACACGTCTCCATCGCGGCGAACGTTCATCGCCAGCCACTCGATCTGCGGTCGAGCCATCCCACTCGCCGCCATCTGATCGAAGAAAAAATCCCGCGACGGAAATGTCTCGGGAAGTTTGTCCAGCGTGTCGAGCACGTGCGCCGCTCCCACCGTCTTCATCCCATCGATCCGCACGCCCGGAGTCGAATCGAGCACCCAGACTTCGTCGAGTTCGTCAGGACGCATCCCCGCGTACGCGAGAGATACTTTGCCCCCAAACGAATGTCCCATGATGCCGCGCAGGTTCAACTTCAGATGAGCGCCGAGATGCACGAGATCGAGCGCTGCGGTCTCCACCGTGTGCGGCGCCGGTGCGCCGAGCGATTGACCATGTCCGCGCAGATCGACCAAGACAAACCCCCAGTCGGGACACGCTTCAACGACCCGCCGGATGAATGTGCGAAAATTCCCGCCGGAACCAAAGATGCCGTGCAGCACGAACATGTAGCGAGTCGGAGTTGAGTTCGGCGCAGTCACGACCGAGTGAGAGGGCAAAAATGTCGAGACGTCAGGCATGTCGATGCTCCCGTGCTTCCGCGAAGGGAGTAGCATGAAGTGATGAAGTCGAAGGCTCCCGCTGCGCTGCCAAAAAAACTGAACGGTGTTTCCCTCGAAGGGATCGAGCTGGATGACGTGAGTTTGGCGAAAGCCAACATGCGCAACGTTTCGCTCGAACAAGCCGAGCTCGACGATGTCAGCTTTGCTCAATCCAAGGTGCAGAATGCCTCGTTCGAGAAGGCGAGCCTCGATGACGTGAGTTTTGCGAAGTCCAAGGTGCACAACGTGACGTTCGAGCGCGCCGAGATGGACGACGCGGAGTTCGGCAAAGCGGAGATCACCAATGCGTCGTTCAAGAAGGCCAAACTCGACGATGTGACATTTTCCGACGCAAAAATCACGAATGCGTCGTTTCAGGGAGCCGTTCTCGACGACACGAAACTCGACGATGCCACCATCAAAAACTCCAGCTTGGTCGGGTTGAAAATCGAAAACTGCGCCATTGATGGATTAACGATCAACGGCATCCGAATTGACGAACTCCTCAAAAAATCCTGATCCCTTTGGTTTGACCGCGTAGCGGACAAACCAATACCCGGGTCAAGGGGCCTCTGCCCCTTGCGGGGTCGAGGGCGAGGAGCCCTCGTGGGTCCGGGCGAAGCCCGGCAAACCCTGACAAACCCTGACAAACCCTGGCAAACCCTGGCAAGAACAGAGGCTCAGCCGAAGCGACCGCGGCGTTCGAGTTCCTGGACGATGCGTTCAGCGCATTCGGAGACGCTGATTTCGTGGCTGGGCAGGGTCAAGTCGGCGTCGGCGGGGGGTTCGTAAGGAAAATCGATGCCCGGGATGTTGGTGGTTTTACCTTGATCTGCTTCGCGATAAAGCCCGGTGTCATCGAATTTGCGGCACCATTCGAGCGGTGCCGACAAGTAAACCAAGAAAAACTTGTCCGCACCGACGACTTCCCGTGCTCGTTTGCGCACGCCCTCTTCCGGGGCGACCATCGACGCAATGCAAATGAGCCCCGCGTCATTAAAGAGTTTGGCGACTTCCATCGATCGGCGCAGGTTTTCAGACCGATCGGCGGCGGAGAATCCCAAATCGCGACACATCCCCTTGCGCATCGACAAACCATCGATGGCATAAACAGCTCGTCCGCGTTCGAACAGACGTCGTTCGACCTCCGCGGCAATGGCGGTTTTTCCCGAACCTGAAAGACCCGTAATCAAAATGGTCGTCGGCTTTTGACCATAACGTCGTTCATGTTCTTCCGGCGTCACGCCGTGTTGGGCATCGCGGGAACGACCGAGCGGCGGAGAATCCCAATGCGCCGATCCACTGCCCGTGATCATGCCGGCCCCGACGGTTCCATTCGTCATGCGGTCGATGATGATGAAGGCCCCGGTGTGACGGTTTTTCTCGTACGCATCGAAAATCAACGGGCGGCTGGTGCGAATTTCCACCTGCGCGATTTCATTCAGCCCGAGCGTCGCGGCTTCGTGTTTTTCGAGCGTATTGACATCCACGCGATGCACGATGCGCGTAATGCTCCCGGGCGTGCGATGAACGCCGTGTTTGATCCAATATTCCCGCCCGGGAATGAGCGCTTTTTCGTCCATCCACACGAGCGTCGCGGAGACTCGACTGGCGATCGCCGGGCGATTGTCGGAATGGCACAAAACATCGCCGCGACTGACGTCGATTTCATCTTCGAGCGTAAGCGTAATCGACATGGGCGCCGAAGCTTCGGCGAGGTCCCCTTCCCACGTGACGATGCGCGCGATGCGACTGGAGCGGCCCGACGGCAAAGCGACGATGGCGTCGCCCGTGCGTAACGAGCCCGAAGCGATTGTCCCGCAAAACCCACGAAAATCCGCCGACGGGCGATTGACCCATTGCACGGGAAAACGCATGTCCACCGTGTTGTCGGCTTCATCGAGCGGCATGGTGTCGAGCAATTCGAGCATTGGTTCGCCCTGGTACCAGGGCATGTTCGCGCTTTTTTCGACGACGTTGTCGCCACCCAAAGCCGACAACGGGACAAACCAATGATGTCGATCGGGCAAACGCGACGCAAATTCCAAAAACTCGTGCCGAATCGATTGAAATGTCTCCTCGGAAAAACCCACGAGGTCCATTTTGTTGATGGCGACGACGACTTTGCGTATGCCGAGAAGGCTCGTGATGAATGCGTGGCGGCGCGTTTGCGTGGTGACGCCTTTTTTGGCATCGACCAGGATCACGGCCAGCTCCGCGGTGCTCGCGCCCGTGGCCATGTTGCGCGTGTATTGTTCGTGCCCGGGCGTATCGGCAATGATGTATTTCCGCCGTGACGTGGAAAAATAGCGATATGCGACGTCGATGGTTATGCCCTGTTCGCGTTCGCTTTTCAGTCCGTCCACGAGGAGCGCCAGATCAATGGCTCCACCTTGCGTGCCAAACACCTTGCTGTCTTTGGCCACCGCCGCCAGCTGATCCTCGTAAATGCCTTTCGTATCATGCAAAAGTCGTCCGATGAGCGTGCTTTTACCATCGTCGACATTGCCGCACGTGAGGAGGCGCAGAAGTTCTTTGTGCTCGTTTTGTTCGAGGTAGGCCTCGATGTTTTGACGAGCAAGGTCCATTTCGTCGATCATCGTCAATCTCAAAAATATCCTTCGCGCTTTTTTTCTTCCATGCTGCCCGATTGATCGAAATCAATGAGCCGACCTTGACGTTCGCTTTGCCGGGCGACGAGCATTTCTTGAATGATTTCAGGCAACGTCGACGCTTCGCTCTCAATGGCGCCCGAAAGAGGGTAACAGCCCAGGGTCCGAAAACGAACCTTTTTCATCTGCGGAGTTTCACCCGGTCGCAATGGGAGCCGATCGTCATCCACCATGATGAGCGTGCCGTCACGTTCGATGACCGGACGAGGTTTGGCAAGGTATAACGGCACGATGGGCAAGTCTTCTTTGTAGATGTATTGCCACACATCGAGCTCGGTCCAATTCGAGAGCGGAAAAACGCGAATACTTTCGCCTTTCTGCACTTCCGTATTGTAAATGTTCCACAGCTCCGGACGCTGATTCTTGGGGTCCCAACGATGATTGGCATCGCGGAAGGAAAACACGCGCTCTTTGGCGCGAGATTTTTCTTCATCGCGACGAGCACCACCAAAAGCGGCATCGAATCCGTATTTACTGAGCGCTTGTTTCAACGCCTGCGTCTTCATCACATCCGTGTGCACTTTGCTGCCGTGCGTGATCGGACTGACGCCTTGTTCGACACCTTCGGGATTGACATAAACGATGAGATCAAGGCCGAGCACATCGCGCACATACTCGTCACGATACGCGTACATGTCGCGGAATTTCCACGTCGTATCGACATGCAAAAGCGGAAACGGGAGTTTGCCCGGATGAAACGCTTTGCGGGCGAGGTGGAGCAGAACGGTGCTGTCTTTTCCGATCGAATACAGCATCACCGGGCGCTCGAAACACGCCACGACTTCACGGATGATGTGAATGCTTTCGGCTTCGAGCGCTTTGAGATGCGTGAGTTTTCCCTGGGGCATGAATGAACCTGCGTAGGTCGACGCGATGTCGCGAGACGCCTGAACATCGCGCGACGAGGCAGGTTCGTCAAGGGTGAGCGTGGACGGATTGCGCTCGTTATGCGGCGATCGCGTACAAACGATCACGAAGCGCAGGGTACGTCGGTGCCCGCGGCTCGTTCGCCGGCGCCATCGCCGCCTCGAATAGACACACGCCGCCACGAGGAATCGTGAGCGCGTATCCCGTCGCCAGCAAAATGTGCGTGAGCGCGTCAGCCGCATCCGCTCGCACATCACGAGGTGCGTCGCTCTCCATCACCCGCAAAGCAAGCTCCGCCTCGAGCGGTACGTCGCCGAGTTCCCGGGCAAACTCTCGGGCTCGAGATGCAAGACGAGCGCTCTTTGCATGACCGCCGAGAATCGACAGCAACAACGACGTTCGCGCGGACAACGCCACATCGCCCAGGGTCGGACGAACATGGGTCCAATGTTCTTCGAGCGATTCGGCGATCAATTCGAGACGCGCATGAGCTTCATCGAATCGACCGTCCGTCGCGAGCGCTTCGGCACGTTTTTGTTCGAATGAAAGTCGCGGATACTCGGGGCGTTGGGTGATAATCGACGCCAAATACACGATGGATTCCCGCACGAGACCCATTCGACCGAGCGCCGTGGCGATCGTCTCCGATCGAAATGCCGCGAGCCAAATGGGATCATCGACAGAACGCATACGAGCCGCCGTAATGGCCAAATCATACCGCCCGGCACGAATGAGCGTCTCCAGCACCTCCGCGGTCGCCGTCACCCGGATCGTCGCGAAAGCTTCGGAGAATTGCGATTCCACATCGGCAAGCTGTTTGGCACTCAAAACCAACGGACCCATTTCGAACGATTCGACCATTGCGGACGATGCGAGCCGATCGAAAACGAACAACGCTTCGTCGAATCGCCCCATGGCTCGTTCCATCCGCCCGAGACCGAGCAGCATTCGGAGGGCGGCAAGGATGGCAAACGAACCCGATTCGGATAACGTTTCGGCTGCAAAATAAGCGAGGGCCGTTTGTCGCAGTTTCTTGGCTTCCCCAAGACGTCCAAGCAAAAGAGCTATTTCAGCAGCCTGGTCGAATCCATTGGCAATGGCCTCGAGTCGCGTCCGTCCATCCCGAATCACATCCGACAAATGATCCGAAATGCCTGCGCACCAAGGTTCGAGCGGCCCACGCGGAGAAACGTGGGGCGCCGTCAAGTATTCGTCGCAAAGATAGGGCGAAAACATGGTGATGTTCGGCGACATGCTGGAAAGCGCTGAAGCGCGCATGAAACCGGCCTTTCTACTGGCGTCCGAAAATGCGAGAAAAAGGTCCCACCTGTCCGGAGGGGCGCCTTGGATGAAGGCGCAATCGGGGCGGTTTGTCTCGTCCCGTTCGTTTTTTTGAATTGTGGACCAAAAATCGCGGACGTTCGATTTTCGGTGACGAAAGAAATAGATGAGCCGACGCCTCGGTGCAATGAAATGATCGAATGGATAGGACATTGTTCGACCTATCTGAAAACCGGCTGAATTCACGCACGAACGAAATCGACGAAATGATTTTCCGCAAATCGAGCGCGATCGATCGAAATCGACCTCGGAGCAAGAAATAGTTCCTCCGTGATCGGACATATTCCGACCAAGCTGCGTGCCCTTGTCGACCTCGGACGAGCCGCGGAAATTATTTTTTCAACGCGTGCTGGACACGAAGTTTGGCGATTTCACCACATAACGCCCGCGCTTCAGGCTCGGTGATGAAACCCGTCCGCTTCGCCAAAAACAACATTCCCTCGTCGACGCTCGGTGAAATCGTCCAGGGAAAAATGACGCGCGACATCGTTTGTATCGTTCGGAGCACAGCGCGAATGGCGGACGATTTCAGGCCCGTACCTTCGAGCACGAATGCATGGGCGAGGACGTGCTTTTCGATCGCGCGTATGCTGCGCGCAAAAAAGTCCGCCGTCGCGCGATCGGGCTGCGAGACATCGTCACCCGCCACCACGACAAACACGACGCCACCCGGCAGTGCTTTGGCCGCCACTTGCAAACGGTCGAACGCATGCTGTGCTTGGGGGATCGTGGGCGTGTTCCTCCACCACAAGACGAAAACCGGCTCTTGCAGCGCACAAATCACGTCGTGATGCTCGTAAACGATCTCCACGGGTCGCACGTTACCAAACTTTGCGCGCCGCGGAAAGTTGTCTGTCGACTTCGCCACGAAGGAACTTTGCTCCGCCCCGAAATCGTGACCCAGACCACACTTAAGAACGTTCGGCCCCACGTGACTCGCTACGACGAATGGTCTAGGTTCGAGCTGCTGAGTTTTACATGAAAATCGCCCTCGTGAACTCGAGAAAACCGCGTCGCGTCTGTCCGGATGAACCATGGCTGACCACGACCATGGCCCTCGGGTACGCAATTGCCAAAGCGAATCATACGCTCATCGCGTCCGTCGGCTCCGCAGCGTACGAGGCGGCGTTGTTTGGCGCGGCCAAAGGCGATGGCAAGATCGAAATCTTCGCCCCCCAAAACGACGAGGTTCGGGCCCGTTCGTGTTTACCCGCATCCGCCAAGCCAAACCAAATTCACCTGCACCTCGTCAATGGCTCCGACGCACGACGCGACGAAGCGATCATCGAAGCGGCCGACCTGGTGATCGCCGTGGCCGTACGCGCGGGCGGCCAAATGGAGACGCTCTTGCAGTCACGATGGCGCGCGGGAAAACCCACACACGTCGTTCGTCCGGACAACGATAGCATCCTGTGGCGCGGTAGTCGTAATCTCGTGAATCTGGGCATTCCGGATGTCGACGCCGATTTGCTTGGGCCGGCGCGAGAATGGATTGCCCGTCGCCCGGTGGTTCGGCACGAAAAAGTCGATTGGACCAGGTTTTTCCAGACGTGGCGCCAGGCGCCGTTGGCGTCGCCGACCTTGGCTCATTTTACGCGCGCCGCCGAAGGGCCATGGCCGGGACAATCGCCGGCCGACCATTGGGAAGATCTTTGGGCTGGTGGTTTACGCGCTTGTCGGGACGCTCCCGCAACGCTCTTGCGTATGCTCGAAACATCCACGCTGCTCGGAAGCGGGCGACTCATTCGCGGAGGTTTTCCCGTCGTGTCGTTGACCGCGGTTTGTCCGGAGAAAATCCTGGAATTGCACCGTTATCGGGCGCACCTGATTCGTTGGGATTTCGAACCGTGGGGCATCATTTTCGATCGCACTTGGCTTGTCCAGACGAACGCGCGGCCCGTGAAGTATTTACCTGGGGCGTCCTATCGGGACCTGGCCGTCGACGAAAAACCCTTTTTCCAAAAACACGAACCACCGAAATGCGATTACTCGGCGGAAGAGGAATGGCGCATCGTGGGAGATTTGGATTTTTCGAATGCACCTCGAGATGCCGTGCGGCTGATGGTTGGCGACGATTAACTATTTTCCTTGGATTCGGACGCGACAGGCTCCTTTTCGACGTTCGCCGCATTTTTGTGGAAGGTCATGAACGCGCGAAAAGACCACCAGCCCAAATTGAACCAGGCCGGTGCAGGCAATTGCCCCGTGGTGACGATCCTCCCGACGCCGAGTACGGCTAGACAAACTGGTAACAACGCGGCGAGATCCGCTCGCTGATGCAAACCTCCGCGAACGTCGGCATTGAGCGCCACAAATGCTTTGGCGATCGATTGAGCCACTTTGCTCGGGCCCAATGACCCATCTTGAACCGAATTCATTTCCGACTTGACGGCTTCACGCACCAATTCGAGCCAAACATCGGCATCCATGGGTTCGTCGGGGGCTTCGATGATGATCGAGCCGGTCAGGACGTGGACCGAGATCGTCCCGCAAAACGTTCTGGGTTTGGCCAAAGCTTCGGCTACGCGATGACAAACGTCCGGACGAGACGCCAAAAACGGCGCTCGAATTCGTACCCGATGCGGGACGTTATGGGCGAGCCACGCCAAATCATCCGGAGAATGGCTTCTCCGCGCCTGCTTCTTCATGAACGCCTCGCATCGACGGCGCGGCCTTGCGCGCGTTCTTCTCTTCGGACGCGCGCTCGATCCACGGTTCGTCGTTCGACCTCGAAAACGAAGTCTTCGACGGATTCACGTTGTAATTCAACGATGGCACGCGCCATTTTTGCCAATTCAATGGATAACGCACCGAGCTCCACGGCCACGGGTCGCAAACGTCGAGCGGCCCAGACGACGAGTAATCCAGTGGACAAACCCAGGGCAATCGAAGGTCCGTGTATTTTCATGTGCACTGTTTCTCCACGTTGATCACGATCATCGTCTCCCGGTGGCGCGTATTTCGCGGCCCGCCGCCGAGCTCCGTAGCCGAGTTTGTCGATCTTGAACGAATCGCGGCTCGCGTGGACCATGCCGGAATGGCCCCCAAAATCATACTGAAGGCAATCGCTCCCGGACCGAGCGCCGAAAGATGCAACAATCGCCGAATGGATGGAACGCCGAGAGCCAGCGCTTGCAGACCAAAGCTCGTGGCCACGGCGATACGCAATGCCGGATCCGGTTGTTTCGATTCGGCTCGGCAGGTCCCGGTGTAGAGAATTTGCGCTGTCACGAGCGAGAGAAACGCCATGGTTTGGCCGTATTGTCGCCCTCGACCGATCGCGGATCCCACTGCATACGCCGTCAAAGCTCCGGCTGCCATACGACTCGCATCCCCGAGGAGATGGCGTAAATCGTTTGGCGTGAAAAGCGGTTCGTCCGGATTTCGCGGCGGGCGAAGCATGATTTCGTTATCGGGCGGCTCGATGGCCAGCGCCAAAGCCGGCGCGATGTCCGTCAGGATGTTGATCCATAAAAGCTGCAATGGCCCGAGCGGGTCGATGCCGAGCGCCGACCCAAAAAGCATCGTGATGACTTCGCCGGCGTTCGTCGCGGCCAAATAATGAATCGCCCGGCGAACGTTGTCGTGCAAGCGCCTTCCTTCGGAAATGGCCGCAACGATCGACGGAAGATCGTCCCCGGCCAATACGACGTCCGCAACGGCTCGCGCAATGTCCGTGCCGCGTTTGCCCATGGCAATGCCCACATCCGCCGCCTTCAAGGCCGGCCCGTCGTTGATTCCATCCCCCGTCATTGCAACGAGGTTTCCCTGTGCTTGCAGGCTTTGTACGATTTCGAGTTTTCCGACGGGCGTCACTCGGCTGTGCACGTATTCATCGGCAATCCCCAATGCCCCACCCATCGCGAGCGCCGTTTTTTGTTGATCGCCCGTGACGATATGCGTCGTAATGCCCGCACGTGACAATGTCCCCAGCGCGTGACGCACGCCTTCTCGCGGAGGATCACGCAGCCCGACGAGACCCGCAAAGACAAACCCGGACCATTCTTCCTCGTGAACTCCTGCGCGCCAGGCAAAGGCGAGGACGCGCAAGCCGCATGAGGCGAGGTTTTCGTTGTGTTGCAAAATCGATTGCTTTTCCGCTTCGGACAACGTGACGAGCCGAGCGATGATTTGTTCCGGAGCGCCTTTGATCAAATCGATACGCCCCAATTCGGGGTGTTCGTGAACGGTCAATAAAAACGCCCGATTCGACGAACGCCGACGTTCATGAATTCGTCGCGCCGCCACTCGCCGCTCGTACACCGGATACCCCAGCGCCATGGCGAATTCAACGAGCGCCACCTCCGTACCGCTGCCGGTGGGAATGCGTTTTTCCGGATGAATCTCCACGTCCGCGTTGAGGGCGGCGATACGCAACAAGTCCCGTATGTAATGCTCCGACAAACATGTTTCGGATTCCGCGACGAGGGCCGGCGTTTTTTCGGGTTCACGAGGCCATTCGACCCGGACCAACCCGTGACCGGGCGAAAGAATGGATTCGACGCGCATTTTGTTTTCCGTGAGCGTTCCGGTTTTGTCTGCACAAACCACACGCACGGCGCCCAATGTTTCCGCGGCGACCAAGCGCCGAATGACGATTCCATCGCGCCGCAGTCGATGGCTGGCCAAAGCCAATGCGGTCGTCCCGACAGCGGGAAATCCCTCGGGAATGGCGGCAACACCCAAAGCAATCGCGCTGCGCAACAAATCCGCCAATGGACGGCCTCGAAGAAGCCCGAATCCGACGACCGCCAAAGAGCTCGCCGCCGCAAGTTTCGCGACGCGCCCGCCCAAATCCTCGAGCTGCGTCTCCATCGGCGCTCGACGACTCTCCGCCCGATCCAACGCCCGCTCGATGTTTCCAAGTTCGGTACGTTCCCCGATCGCCACAACGATGGCTCGTCCCGCGCCCGCCGCAACGTTCGTCCCGGCAAACAGCATGTTTCGCCGCTCCGCGAGAGGCGCCGACGAATCCACGGGCGGAATTATTTTCTCAATGGGTTCGCATTCTCCCGTCAGCATGCTCTCGTCGACGAAAAGCTCGCGTGTGTCCACGAGGCGCGCGTCCGCGGGTATGGCGTCGCCCGCGCGGACGACGAGCACGTCGCCCGGTACGAGATCGGCTGCATCGATGCGCATTTGTTGCCCATTACGAACGACGGTGGCCCATTCCGCACGCAAATCGCGCCAAGCGTGGAGCAATTCTTCGGCGCGCATTTCGGAGAAATACCCGACGGCGATGTTCGAGCCGATCACCAAGACAATGGCCCCGGCTTCGAGCACATCGCCGAGCAAAAGGGAAAACCCGGCGGCTCCAAAAAGCAACGCACAGGGCAGCGTCAACAACTGATCGGCAAGAATATCGATTGACGAACGAGTGGAAATGCCGGCAAGTACGTTCCGGCCAAACCGACGACGCGTCTCTTCGACTCGAGCGTCATTCAATCCGGTCTCCGGGGAAACTCGAAAATGAGCGCACACATCGTCGACGTCTCGAGCATGAAATGACGCGGATTCGGAAATATCGGCTTGGGACCGTGGAGACTCGTTCCGGGACGCACCATTGGCCACGGCTTGCCAACGCAGGACGATGACGTCGCGGGCGCGATTCACCCAACGGGAAAAGGACGGCGCCGAATCCGCCAGCGGGTCGGCCTGGGATTGCAGTTCTTCTTCAATGACGCCGACGAGGTGGACGTCGCGGGAATCGAGGCCGACGAGAACGTAACCCGTCCGAGGATTGGGATGAATTTCGATGATCCCGTCGATTCGCTCGAGGCATTGAAGAACCAATGCGGCGACGGCCTGGTTTCCGTAAAGACCCGGAACTTCGAAACGGAAATATGCCGCATCGTGCGCGCCGAACAGGCGTGGATGACCATGACGGGAACGAAAAAATCGGCGCAAAGTTTCGCGCAAGGCCATGCGACGAAGCGTGGCAAAGGCTGCGCCGGCGACCGTGGGAGCTCATGACGGATGCTTGTAAAGCGAAAATAGAACTGATAAACTGGACTTGGAGGACTTGCATCGATGAAACATTCTGCTTTTGCCATACGCCCGCTCGTGCTTGGTGCGCTCGTTTCTCTGCCGATACTTACGGGATCCGAGGCTATTGCCGTGGATCCCGGCGCCGTCGATGTGCGCACATCGGCGGTGAAGGGCAGCGATATGCCTCGAATTACCGCAAAAGCAGTTTTGTCGCAGCCGCCGGAAAAAGTGTGGGCAATTATTTCCGACTGTTCGAAGTACAAGGGGCGAATGCCGCGTGTTGCCGCCGCAAAGCTCGTCAAGCAAGAAGGCAATAAGTACACGTGTGAAGTGACGGTCGAGGTGCCTTTTCCATTTTCCAATCTGACGGCGGTGACGGAAGCGACACACGAGGAGTCGTCGTCGGGCATGTCGCGTCGCTGGAAGCTGGTGCGCGGCGATTACAAGCGCAATGAAGGAAGCTGGGAAATCAAGCCGATCGACGGAGGGAAAAAAAGCGAAGTGACGTATACTTTGCACGTCGAGCCCAATACGGCATTACCGGCGAGCATTTTGGAAGCGGCGCAAAAGAAAGCCATTCCGGATTTGTTTGTACGATTGGAAAAAGAAGCTGGAAAAATCTGACAATCAACCGGCCGTCTGAAGCAATATGCAACGAGTCAGATGGCCGCGAACCGGATCGTCGATCCCTTGGCTGAACATTTGGGGCTTCGAGCCGCCTTCGGCGCTCTGCGCCCCAAACCCCTCATGACCGAGTTCGTCCGGTAAAAGTGCCACGACGCCGCGATTTTCCAAGCTCAAAAGGGCATGATCGAACATCGGTCGAGCCACTTCCGGAATACGCGCTCGCATTGTCGCAATTCCAATTCCCTCCCCATGACCGCGTTCCGTGAGCGTCAAATGGTCGAGCAAATCCACGATGCGTGATTCGGCATAAGCTTCGGGCCCGAGGCGCCGTGCGGCGATGATTCGTTCGATATGTCCGGCCAATGCGTCGAGTGCGGCATTATCGAGGGTCCAAACGAGCTCGAACATGGCGCGTTGCGAGAGCCTGCGGGACGAAGCGGAAGAAATGGGCGGCTGACTGCGAGGTTTGCTGATTCCCGTGACGAATTTCTGCAGTTTGCCCCAAATCGACGACGAGCGCGCCGAGGGAATTTCCACGGACGGCGCGGGCTCCGATGCCGGCCCAAATGGAAGATCCGACGAATCGGCAAATGTAGGAACAGGCGGCGGCAATACGTCCCAGGACAAACTCGCGGCGCCATCATCGAGAATGGCGGGCGGATACGGAGCGGAAGGCAAGGTCTTTCGCTCGAACTGCTCGTCCAGCTCGTAATCTTCGAGGGGTTCGTCGAGGTCGAGGTCTTCGAGAGACACGGTGGTCTCTTCGAAAGGTTCTTCGAGGCCATCCTGGCGCATCACGATCTCAACCGAACTCGCTTGCGCGTCCGCATGAAGTGCCGCCAGTCGTTCCGCCAATCCCATGGCGTAGGTGGGCGGGGTGTCGACACCATAGAGTTCGTCGTCGGGACGAATGGTGACGACCTCCTTTCGCGTGTCAACGAGTTCGTCGCGCAATGAAGGTTCGTCGCGGAAGAAAGGTTCGGCGCTCATGCTCGTTTGCCTCATTCCGGTCGGGCAAACCGGAACAGCGTTCCTTCGTGGGACATTGTTCGTTTGCCTCGTCCCCGAGTCCTGCCGCGGTTTTACGAAGAAATCAAGTCCGAGTTCTTCGCGGACGAAAATATTTTGACGAACCGTGAGCTGAAAAGCGATCGCGCATGGCGCGCGGTGCGTCATGGTCTACCCTGCCGGGTAAAACCGACGACCGATCGTTGGTCCACTGCATGCACGAAACGCGCCGAGCGCCGGATTTGCATGGCCGCAGGGTTGGGCCCGCTTGCGCTGGGGTTTGGATCGGCGGGGTCGATAAAGACGAACGAGGGCCAAACTTTGTTCAGCCGACGTGAATTATTCCGAGCAAATGTATTGCGCGGGGCACGATTCCGCGACGGCACAATCTGTGCCACAAGATTCGTAACACGAAAGGCATTGGTCGTACGTTGCGTCATTGAAGCAAGCCGTTTTGGCATTGCGTTCGAGATCGCATTTGGTTTTGGCTTCGTCGGCGGAGTATCCTCCACAGCCGATTACGAAGAAGATGCCGACGAGTACGGGGGCGAAGAAACGAGACATGGGAAGCTCCTTTTCGAGAGTCAACGTGGAGCTTCTCATAGCACGGGAAACGAGTTTCGGAAGTATTTGCCATCCGGAAAATGGGAGATCGAGGCGACGACCATTACGAGCGTCAACGCAGAAGTCGAGAATGATGGATACGCCGCCGAGACGATGAAAACATATTCGTCCCCGTGCCGTGTATCTGCTATGATATCGCATGCATATCAACATCCGATTCGCTACGCTTTGCGGCTTCTTGTGCACTGCATCCATCAACTGCGGTGACAATCAATCCACGACCCAAACGTCCACGGGAATGGGGACGGGAGCAATGACGGAATCGAGCAGTTCATCGGGCATTGCGGGTATGGGCGGCGCGGGAGGCAATGGCGGATCCGGCGGCGAACCGATGGGCGGCAATGGTGGCGGGTGCGGCGCTGCGTACGAAGATTGCACGACGCCCATCGACGATAACTGTGACGGCCTCACGCCCACGTGTTCGGGCGAGGGACTTTGGGCCAAAACTTTCGGCGATGCGGAATGGGGCGACACGGCCTGGGTCGCGACGGACACGCCGGGAAACGTGTTTGTCGCGACGAATATTCTTGGGGTTTCCATTGACTTCGGTGGCGGAGCGCTCATGTCGCAAGACACCGACATCGCGCTCGCCCTGCTTACGCCCGACGGCACACATCTGTGGAGCAAACGGTTTGGCGATATGGGTCAACAGGCACTTCGGAATATGGTCGACGACAGGAACGGGGGCGTCGTGCTCGTTGGAAATTTTGCCAATTCGCTCGATTTCGGCGGCGGTCCGCTCGTTGCGCCACAATTCGAGAAACATCCCTTCGTCGCGCGGATCGATGGTGCTGGAAAGCAAGTCTTCAGCCGGAGTTTTTCCGGATCAACAGATTACGACATTCGTGCGGTGGCCGTGGGAAGCGATGGAAGCATTGTGATCGGGGGCTGCGGACAAGACGCAGTGGACCTCGGCGTCGGGACACCTCCGCAAGCGGCTTGGAGCGCATTCGTCGCTCACCTGTCGTCGACCGGACAAACTTTATGGGCAAAAACGTTCACGAGCGACGGGCCGCTGGTTTGCGTCGAAGGCATTGCCCTCGACAAACTTGGCAATATTGCCGCGGCAGGCCTTTTTGATGGAACCGTGGACTTGGGTGGTGCATCGGTCACGACCGCCGGTGGATACGATGCATTCGTGATGATGTTCGACGCCAATGGAAATGCGGCATTTCGCAAGACAGCCGGCAGTACGGAGGCGCAAAGCGTAACGAATGTCCATTTTGACCCGGCGGGCGATATCGTTCTGACCGGCACGTATCAGAATTCAATCGATTGGGGCGCCGGGCAACATACAACCACCGCAAGTACCTCGACCTACGTGACGAAATTCGATACCTCGGGAAATGCGAAATGGTCCAAAGCGTTTGGCGCGGGCGGGGACCTTTATCCCGGTGCGTCGTTGGTCGACCCTGCCGGGCACATACTTTTGACGGGAGGGTTTTTCGGGACGCTCGACTTCGGCGACGGCACCTTGACGAGCAAGGGTGACAACGATTTATTCGTCGCCAAGCTCGATGGCACGGGCAAACTCATTTGGAAAAAAGTAGCCGGTGACGGTGTTGTTCAGGAAGGCGGCAGCATTGCGGTCGATGGCGCCGGACACGTATTTGTCGGCGGTCGAATATGGAGCGCCGTCGATTTCGGCACGGGTGCCGTATCGAGCCATGGCAAAGACGATGCTCTCGTCGCCAAGCTGAAACCGTAATCGTTGCCTCATGGACCAATCACAGCCGTCGAGCCATGAATGGTTTGCCCAAGGCAAAGCACATCATCGCACTTCAATTCGGTACTTTCGCATCAACCGATACAACACATAACGGCTCGACAACCCCAATGCTCGCGCCGCGCCCGCGATATTGCCTTCATGTTCGGCCAAGCCGGCGCGAATCTCCGCCTCGGTTGGCAGCGTTGTTTCCACCGCCTCGTTCGATGGCGATGTTTCACCCACCTTGACGGATTGCGACGTTTCGATCGGCGTCGCCACATCATCCCGATCCAATTCCTTTGGCGTTCCTTGTGCCGTCGGTTTTTCCTCCCGTACGTCTTCACGATTTGCAGGCGATTTTGCGGCAACGTCCGGCCATTCAATGGCGTCCCCCGTGCTCGTCGACATGGCGCGCCACAAAAGCGCATCGAGCTCGCGGATGTTCGTCGTGTATCGATGCCGCAAAAGATGCTCGATCAGGCTCGATTTGATTTGTAATTCGAATGATTTGTCATCGGATGGGGCCCGGAACGGACGCGTTGCTTTGGGGTTTTTCTCGGCCGCATGGCGTAACAAGTGCCGAACGAGCAGCGGAATGTCTTCGCGTCGAGCGTCGAGGTTTGGAACTTCGAGGCGCAAGACGAGACGAGCGGCAAGGTCATGCTTGAGTTCCGGCAATGATTGCACCTCGACATCCGAATTGGCGCGACCCATCCCCACCCATTTGCGAGAACGCTCTTGCACCGACGCAATTCGTCTTCACACGTACGCTAGACCGCGGTTGCATCGGTGCAAGACACCTCAAGCGCCCGGCAAGACCCGATATGCACGCGTGTAAGCAACCTCGATGCGTTTGCATGAGCTGCGTTGCAGCGACGCAAATCGAACCGCGACGTATTGCGAGACCATCGTTGCACTGACGCAACACACGTCTCGCAAGGTGCACGTGCACGTTGCGCCGACGCAAGACATATCGTGAGAGGATGATCTGAGCTTTTGCGCGAACGCAAGGGTGGTCGTGCGGGAAGATTGTGTCGTTTTGCGTCAGCCCGACGTGGTATTTTCGCTGTTGCCGGATTCGGATTCGTCTTCGTCGGCTTGGGCGAGTGCGGATGCCGAGCGGACGTCGTCGAAGAAGAGGTCTTGCATGGCGGTATCGCGAGGGAATTCCGCGGCGACGCGGCTGGCGATTTCGGCATATTTGGTGATGAAAGCTTCTTTGGCGGCTTGGCGCAAGGCGCGTTTGTTACGCACGTTCTGCGCGACATCATTGCGGTGTTTCAGGGCGAGAGCATAATTGTCGCGATGTTTGCCGATTTCGGTTTTTTCTTCGGCGGCATCGGGCCACAGAGTCTCGACCGATTGCAAGCGACCTTCGAGGTCCGACATGGCGCGAATTTGGGAATCACCGACGAGGCGCGTAATGGGTGTCGATCCTTCGGGAAAAACCAATACGCCGATACGTCCGCCCTTTTTGCCGTCGGCGATTTCGACCTTTTGTTGGGTGAGGCGAATGCGGCGATCGGAGACGTGATTTTCGTATTTCACGTCCACGCGAGCGGGCAAGATGGCTTCGACCGCGACTTCATAATCATTCTGCAATGCCGCAAGGTGACTTTTGGCGGCGGTCATTTCGGCGGCCAACGCGGTGAGGACGACATTCGTAGAGAATTTGCCGAGCATACGAATGACGTAGGTCGCAAGTTCGAGGCACTTGGACACGGGTGTATTCATCGTCGGTGTCTGCATGCATGCTCCGGGGAGTTGGTAAAAGCGACTGCACGTTAAGCGCGGTTTACGCCGGCGTCAAGAAATTTGTTTCATGTAACGGTCACCTGGCCCGTCGCCCGGTAAAACCACTTCAGCGACCACGAACGCAACCAATCGACTTGCCTTCGTTTTGCGGGCGTGCGACAAAGCCGCCCGTCATGGTTACGTCCTCCTCGCCCGATCCGAATGCCCTGATGTTTCCCGCCTTTATGTATGGCGATCATGCCTCGTGCCGCCGCAAGATGAAGGCGGAGGCAAAAAAATGGGGAAAACAGTATCAAGAGCACGGCACCTTTCCCGAGCCCAAGCTGATACCCGTACCGCCGGGATCGACGATTTTCATGGGGAATCAAAACTCGGTTCAGCTTCTCAACATGGGCATGAAGTTCGACATGAGCCTGCCCCTTGGAACCGCTCCTAAAGAGTTCGTCTTCGGCGAGCGACCGAATCGGGATACGCCGCGATGGTTTTTTTACTTGGCTGACGATTTCGCGAGCGAAGTGGCGTTGTATTATTTCAACCAGCGTTTGACGGCGCCGCCAGGCCTCGATGCAGCGTACGAGGCACTGGCCTGCCGTTATCCGTGGGGCGTCCTCAACGCATTGATCCATCACACGCTCCACAACACCATTCCAAACGTGAGTCGACGACTGGAAGCGCTCTTGTCATTTTGGGACAAACTCGACAGTGTAGAATACTTCGACGAGGTTCGTCGCATCACGACATTAACGGGTCTGGTCAGGTTTCATTGCCTGGGTCCCGTGACCATGTGGGTCGATGCGCCAACGGGTGACATTCGCAAAGATCTGGCAATGGCCATTGATCAAATGCGTGGCGCATCGACCGACGAGATTTATGGTCGCCTTGTTCGGCGGTTGCGCAACAAGGTACATGTCGAGAAAGACTATGATCATCCGGAGTGGCTCGTGTCTCCGGGGGTGATTGAAAACGGTTTGGAAACAATGCGTGGGTATGGCCAAGTTCGCTATGATGATCTGACCGCGGGCGATAGGCATTCCCAAGGTTCGTTCCTGCATTCGCTCGCCAAAAAATACCCCGGCGGCTGACCATTGCGTCAATTCCACGACTTCAATGCCGTGATGTTGGAAACGCTCACCGACGCAATCAACCAACAACGATCACGCGTACGGTGTTACGCTTTCACGCTGGAGGTCCTCATGCATTTTGCAAGTGTGTCCCGGCGAGGGTTGGTCGCGGGTGATGTTGTGCCCCGGCAACGTTTTTTCCATTGTAACTTGTGGGTCACTGCTGCGTGGTTGTTGCTCCTGGCGTTGGTCGTGGCCACGAGCGCATGTGCGCATGTCATCACGGGCGCGGAACTCAAAAAAGAGTATCCCCATTTGACGCTCGTGGAAATTTGCATGCGCCCGCATGGGATTCCGGAAGGAGCCACCGTATGGGCGACGAATGGCGACATGAGCGAAATCATTACGGACCGTGAGCCGGAACGATTACGCGATTTTGCCGCGCGGGCGCATTACGTGTTTCAATTCGATCCCAACGCGCCACAACGCGGCCTGGCGTCCATGCGCAATCCCCTCCCCGGCGTGCAATGCCATTTGCCGATGTTGTCGTACAATGAGCGCTTGGAACTGCAAGCACGTCGGCCGGCGCATACCATGGCAGATCGGGTACAGGCGTGGCTGCGTGAGCAGGACGAAGAAAAGCCGCGCGTTCGACGCAATCTGCCGTTTGTGGGAATCGTGTTCGAGGAGGTATTCGAGAAAGAAACGACCGAACCATTGCCCATTGACCATCCGAGCGCCCCCGAAGGCTACACGCTCGACGGACGACCGGGCAAAAAACCGTGGCAATATCACCTCGGGTATTCGGCCCATCGTGCGATTGCCGCCCATTACGGATTCAGACATCCGGATCATGAGGTGTATCAGAACAGTACGAGTATCAAGACCATTGTGACGAGGGCAAAAGGAACTCCAGAGTTGCTGAATTGGACCAACGCTCTCTTGCGTCCCGACATCGTGGACATGAACAAAACGTTGCTCTTTGAAATCAAACCACAAGGCGAGAAACACTTGATCGATGGCAAAGCGCAAGCCGACAAATACCTCGACGCGATCAATTCGGCTACACCCGCCGGCACGGTATTCACGGGCGGTATGGGCTTCAGCGGAAACATCGGCCTACGATTCGAAGACAACGTCGAACCCTGGAACCTTCAATGGGAAACGACAGCTCCAGGGGTGATCCAATATCGCTTGCGAAAACTCAATCCAAAAAAAGAAGATATGGATGTGAACTTGGTCGAAGCGTACCGCAAAGCCTACGAGGAAGACCGTTGGCGCGATTTGACCACCAGCGAAATGGAGACCTACGCGGAGCTGTTCCATTACAAGGTCGAATTGCTGACGCAAGCGGCGGACACGCTGGTCGCATTTCAAAAGGTTGCAGCGGTGCCCATTGATGCGGTGGGAACCGCGGCCGAATTTGCCTTATCGGCAGCTTTATGGAGCCAAATGTCGGGAAAAGTCGGTTGGATACCGATTATGCGGAAACCTCCCACGCTCAAACCCGTCATCAAGATCAAGGTCCAACCGAAGGTTTCGCCGGCCAATGCTCCGCCTCCGGCTACGCCAAAGCCGCAAACCACGCCAAACCCCGCGCCGAAGATCAATGCGCCGTCGTTGGGATCGGACAAACGTCCGTCAAAGCCGAATATGACGTCGCCCGGTAAAACCACTTCAGGTACCACGAACGCAACCAATTGACTTGCGATCGTTCTGTGGAAACGCAAACGCATCCCCGGTCGGCACCCTTGGACAAACCCGCCACGCTTCATCCGCACGGCCCGTCAAGACAAGCTCATTGAGAAAATCCAAATACTCTCCAACCGTGAGCGCGAATTTTCCCATCACAAACCCATCCACCCAAATTCGCTTCTGCGGCAAACTGTCGGCGGCCAAGGGATCTCCGCCAATCCAACACCAACCCGCCGGAACGTACATGTCATTCGGACCCCAGAAATCGGCGCCGAACTTGGGGAACGGCCGCGTATTCGGCATGCAATAATTTCATTGCGACGACACGATCGAGCACCATATCGTGAACGCGACGCACTTCGCCGAACGAACCGGCCCCGATCAAACCGAGATCGGCATAACGTCCGGGCAAGTTCACCGCCGGTCGCGACGCATTCATGGACACGGCAGTCCGTGCGTCCACCGTCGCATCGAGCTCCCCGGCGATCTCCGCGGTCACCTCGATTTCCCCCGAAACGGTCCAGGTCGCGTCGTTTTTCGAAGTCATGATTTCACCGGGCCAACCGCCATACCGCGCACGCTCGGCGCCGACGATTACCACACTCGAGCCATTGTGGTCAACAAATTCAACCATGAACAACGCAAAATTCGTCCACCACCGATGCGACGTTACTCGACAAATCGTTTGTCAAAGCATTCCATCGTGTAACGAATCGCCCCGAGCAAAACTTTCTTACGTCAATGCATCCCAGCGCGCTACCAATGCCGCGAGCGCATGAAGACGTTCCTCCGAACCCAAAAATCGCTCCACACACTCGTTATCGAGATAACGTAATGATCGACCACGACGAACCCTCGTCAGAACCTCCCCTACCCGCTCAGCCCCGTCGCCGAATGAAACGCGACCTCGCGACAACGCCCGCTCAATGGCCTCAACACTACGCTCGCGACGTTCGGCCTCCGTCGCTGCGACAAACGCCGCAACCATGGTGGAAACATGCGGCAATGTACCGCCGGGAAGCCGCACGGACGGGATTTTTGATACCCACAACAACAGTTGATCCACATCGGCGATCGGCGGGATTTCGATCACCGGAATCGCCGTCAATTCAGGTACCGCATTACATACGACCGCCCGTTCTTCGGGCGTTGAAACAATGAGCATCCGCGCCGCTTCGGGGCGTATTGCAATCGCTTGCAAAATAGCCTGCAAATCGTTCGGCGTGAGTTTTTCCAGCGCCCCGGAACCGCCGGTCAACGTCGCTTCACCGATACGCGTCGTCGCCGGCCCACGGCGATGTCCATCGTCGGGACAAACCAATAGATGCACGCTTGGATCGAGACCGATCCCATGCGCCGGGCCAAACGCATCGTCCTCGGGAGCCGACCCAAGTCCATGCCGGGCAATGCCCCGCCGCAATCCTTTCAATGGCCCCTCGTGCGCATCTCGGTAGGCCATACGCGTCATCCATGCGGACGCCAATGCATTGCGGCCCGATTCTTTGGCTCCTGTAATCCAAGCCGTGGGGGATTCGAGCAATACGTTGTGCAAGGCTTCCATGTTGCCATGCAGGTCCACGTAAATGGATCCAAACGTCGGCAAGAGACGCTCCTGATAAGGCCGCACGAGCCACGCCGCAGCTTCCTCGGCGGTGACGAGCCCCTCCAGGTAATCGGGCACGTATTCGGCCAATGTCGTCCACGCCCGCGCGTCCAATGCACACACGAGCGAATCCACCGTCAATGGTTCGTCATGACCGGTCCGCCAATCGAGCGCATGGCGTGCGCTCCAAGGCAATTCCAACGTCCGCTCGAATGCCGCTGAAACATCGAAATCGCTGCGAGCCCTCGAATCCATTCTGTTCGCATACTGAACTCGGGCGAGGTCTGCGAGTTCCACATACCCGTCCGGGTTTGGCGGGGCACCGGCGAACAACATCTCGCGATATACGTTTGTCTCGGACGCCAGCATGGCCAGGAGCAGATCGCGCTGGGTGATATGCTCCGACAACGCATAAAAACTTCGCGACGGACCAACGAAAGGCGGCGCATCCAGTTGCGTCAATGCTTTACGCAATTCGGCGTCGCGTCGAATACGCTCGTGAGCAATGAATGCGGAATCTTCGAGCAGCTTGGTCGCGCTGGAATCCGCACGTTCGAGGAGTGCGGAGAGACGAACCAATGGCAGGTCGAGGGCGGGGTGGAAAAACATGCGTGGGTCCGATGCGTCAATTTCGGCGTGTCATCGGCCCTTGAAAACGGGTCTTCTTTTTTCGGCCGCGGCGCGCAATCCTTCGCCCAAATCTTCGCTCGCGTAACTCGACGCCTGCTCGAATGCTTCATGATCCAGCGCCGCCGCCAGGGCCGCCCGATCGACACCGAGTCTTTTTTTCAAGGCACGCGTCACCAATGGCGCCGCATTGGCCATTTGTTCGGCCAATTCTTTGGCTCGCGGTAAAACGCGTTCGGCAGGACAAGCTTCGAGCGCCATTCCCCAAGCAGCTGCCTGACGACCATCGAAACGACGCCCCGTCATGAGCAATTCGGCTGCGCGTTGCGGTCCCACGCGTCGCGGCAACAAGTACGTCCCGCCCATACCGGGATGCAATCCCAACGAAGCGAAATTCACCGCGAGTTTTGCGTCTTCATCCACTATGACGATATCCGCGGCCAGAGCCACGCAAAGCCCTGCGCCAATGGCTGAACCACGCACGGCGGCAATCACGGGAACGGGGAGCTCCGTAATGGAGAGGTATCTCCGGTAAAACCCAACCATGAACGTCCGGGCTTCCTCGAAACTCGAAGCTCGCAATCGTTCGAGCATGGCGAGATCTCCGCCGGCAGAGAATGCATCTCCAGCCCCCGTGAGCACGACGGCGCGCAAATCGGGATCGCCGGCGATTTCTTTCACCCGCGTGGCAAGAGCATCGCCAAGCTCGGGACTCATGGCATTCTTTCGACGCGCGTCATCGAGAATCAAGGTGACAACGGCGCCTTCGCGCTCGAGATGGACGTTGGGCATGGGCTCCCATTAACACGACCGGCGTCGTGTTGTCAGGGAAAAACCACCGGGCATACCCGAATAACCGATTCGACGCAGCCATTAACTTGTTTTCGCAATTCCTCTGCCGGCGCTGCGATTTTTGTACCCGTCCACAAGAGCTCGCACCTTCCAACAAGACCTTTGTGGCTGCTCGTCCATCCGACCTTGGCAGCAGCTTTGCTTTCGAAAATTGGTGCCAATTACGCCAATTTCGTGACTTCACCAAGTCGTTTACATCGTCCCGGATGGATGATATCGACAACAGACGTATCTCATACTCTTTGACCTGTAAAAAGTGGGGCCAGATGAATAGCATTCGGCGGGATATTATTATTGTCATCTGCGCGCTTGCGATCGCAGCGTCTTTCAGCACGCTCCCGACCTTCGAGCCCGTGTTGTCGTGCATCCGCGCGGAGGTTTGGCCGAAGCAATTGATCGCGCTCGAAGTCACTTCGGATGCGCTGATTGCCTTTGCTTATGCATGGATCCCGCTTACGCTGCTGAAAATTCGACGCATGCGCGGCGATATTCCCGTCGATTGGACCCTCGTCTGTTTTGCCGCGTTTATCGTTCTTTGCGGCGTTACGCACGTCATGGGAATCATTACGATCTCAAAACCCATCTATTGGCTCGACGCGCAAATCAAGGCCATTACCGGGCTCGTATCGATTGCCACTGCAATACTCCTCCGCTATCGAGTCCTGCCCGTGCTCCTTGCGATCCCGAGCGGAAATGAGATCCATCAGGCGCGGGAGCGAGCGGAAGCGGAACGCGCGGCGGCGGTCGAAGCAAAACAGGCGCTCGAGGCCAAGACCACCGAACTCGAAGCGGCCGTTAAAAACGCCGCCCTCAAAGACGCCGCCATTCGCGAATTATCGACACCGGTTCTTCCGTGCGCCCCCGGCGTTCTTCTGTGCCCGCTCGTGGGAACATTGGATAGCAGCCGCGCACAGCAGCTCATGGATGACCTGGTTTCGACGGTCGAACGGCACCGAGCACGCGTCGTGATTCTCGATCTCGCCGGTGTAGCCGTCGTCGATACGGCCGTGGCGGACGTAATCGTGCGAGCTGCGAAGGCCGTTCGATTGCTTGGCGCTTCGGCGACCGTGACGGGTATGCGCGGCGCGGTGGCCCAAACGGTCGTCAACCTCGGTATCGATTTAGGCGGCATTGATACCTATGGAACACTCGAGGAAGGATTGGCTCGAGCAATGAAGTCCAAGGCTGCGACCATATAAGTGCGATTCGACGATCGAATCGTGTTTCCAAAAAAACCATCCGCCACATAACTACAAACCATTTCGACGATTACGACTCGCTCGTAGATTCGTCATCGGTTTTCGTTTCTGCCAGAAACGGCGCTCCGGAGTGCGTCCGGACGTACATCGAACGATCGACGAATGCCTCGAATGCCGTCAGCATTTTCTCTTCGATGGCCGGTCCGTCTAAAATACCCAGCGCCCGCGCGACCGCTTCCATCGTCGACACGGTGCCCGTTCGAGCATTTCGACGCAGTCCATAACGTGTCGCCGGTCCTTCGGGCAGTTTGACCATCGTCGCGTTCTTCGCAATGGGATCGCGACGGCACATTCGCCGCGCTTGCGGCCAAGATCCATCGGGTACGATGAGCACGGGCGATTCGACGCTCCGGCTCATCGCCGAAGACAATTCAATGGCATTCGGATCGGGAAAAAGCAAAAACAGCGGGCCCTCAGGTATGGGCGCATGAGGCTCGCGGGCGGGATCACCATGCACCCGCACGATAGGTTGCGGAACCATTTTCGCCACGAGCCTTCCGGTATTCGAACTTTTGATCCGCTCGACGTGATGCACGAGAATCACGAGCCTCGTTCGTAAATCGAGCGGCACGAGCAAATCACATACGCATAACGACGGCGGGAGCCAACACGCCACGCATCGAGGAATACGCCGGGATCGCATTGCCGAACTGCCGTCCGGCGGCCGAGGCGGCGGGAGAAACGAGTTCATTCGGAAAAACAATGGCACATAAGGCGTTGCGACGAAAGGCCAAATCATAAACGTGATGTGCCGACAAACACGACCTCGCGGCATCAGCCATTACGAAATTCCAAAGTCATTTTTCCCAAAGCCCACCGGAACGATACATTCACCACCATGCCCGGCATCACGCCCGACCTCGCCCGCTTGTGCGACGAAAACGTGGACGTTCGTCGACGCGCCGTAAATGAACTCGATACACGGCCCATTCCACACCGCTTTGCGTTGCGCCACGTGCTCTTGACCGACGAAGATGCCGAAGTACGCGCAAATGCCGCTCGAAAACTAGGCGAAGGACGCATTCGTCGAGCCACGAATGCCTTGCTCGATGCAACAGCCGACCCATTGGCCTCCGTGCGCGATCAAGCTTTTCGCGCCTTGGGAAAACTCGATGCGCGCGAAGTTTTTCCGATCGCCTGGGAAGCAGCCCGTTCCGAATCCGTTTGGTGGGTGCGTCGTTCCGCCATTCGCGCGGCTGCCGCGACGTGCGGCGCCGATGCGCTCCCGTTGCTCATCGAAGCCCTGGCCGATCCGTTTTGGCGCGTGCGTCACGCGGCGGTGCAAGCCCTCGCGATGCTGGGCGAAGAAGACGCCGGCGTCCGCGAACATGTGCGTCATGCCAAACACTTGGAACAGCAACGAACGGATGGACCGAGCCCCGTGGCCCATGCCGTGCGCTACTTGGAAGGAGTCTGGAACGACGAACCTGTCGACGATGCGTTGTTGACGAGCAGCGAGCCGTCTCCCGTTCCGTTTGTACCCCAAGCATTTGCCGACGAAGATCCGGCAGTGGTCACGGCGCGCCTCGAGAAGGCGCTGGATGCCGATGTTCCTTCGCGAGCGCTGGTGGTTTGGCTGGGCAATCCCCATGGGGCGTTGCGGTCGCTCGCACGAAAAAAGCTTCGGGATCGAAATGACTTCGACGCTTTCGTCGATGCGTTGCGTTGGTTCGACGAGCCGCGCATTCCTCATGCCGCGGAAGAAGTTCACGCGATCTGTGATCGTTTGGGCGCGGACGACATCGATCTGGCTCGAAGGGTACTGGCGGGTCGAGTGACCCCGGGCGCGCTGGCGTGGGCGGCTCAGGTCGCATCGCTTCGCGGGTGCGATGTTTCCATGCAGCGGGTGCGAACGCTGGCGCGTGAAGGCGAAAGCGAGATCCGACGCGCGGCGATCCGCGGGTTGGTCCGGGACGAACGCTCGCTCGACATCTTGCTCGAAGCGTTACGCGACGACGATCTTTCGGTGCGCGCTGCGGCGCTCGCGGGCTGGGAATCTCGGCCTCGTACCGGTGAAGCGATCGACGCTTGGATCGAGGCGTTGCTGGCGTTTGCCCCGGAAGCGGAGACCGTGCGTGAACGTCGAGCCGTCGTGGAAGCAGCGGCGCTTGGAGGTGATGAGCGGCTGCTGAAGCTCGCGCTCGAGGATGCGGATCCTTCGGTCGTGGCGACTGCGTTGTCGGCACTTCAAGCCATCGGCGCCTTGGGTGCGTCGGAACGAACCCGCGCGCTCACGCATGAAGATCCGTGGATTCGCGGAGCGGCGCTCGACGTGCAAGCCGCGGTTCGTACGGCGATGAACGAAACGGATCCGTGGGTTTGTCGCACGGCAACGGACATGGTCGTCCGGAATCGGGCCGATGTTCCACCCGACGATCGGCGCGCGTTTGGTCTCGTGGGAGCGATGCACGCGGATGCTTGGGTCCGAGCGCGCGTGGCCGAGCTGCTCGATCCGCGGCATCGTGAAGATTTGCGGGTGCTGCTGCGTTTGTCCGGAGACACCACGCCGATGGTCCGTGCCGCCGCCGCGGGCATCTTGGAAGCGACGCCGGATCTGGATGAACGTATCGGCGCGTTGATCGATGCGCGCGAAACGGACGATGTCGTGCGCAAATCCGCGTTCACGTGGCTCGTGCGACGTGGGGACGAAGCTGCGTTTTCGCAGTTGATCGCCGCGCTGGAACGAGGCGCGGAGAACCCCGATGTCGCGCAGCACCTCGAAGCTTTGTCGTTGGTTTTTCCAGACGAATCCTTCGATCGTGCGCCGCACCTGCAACATCGACGCCCCATCGCCGGCATCGCCGACGAACCGGTGCGTAAGCCTCGGCGAAGCGACAATCGCCGAGCTTCGGCCGTTCGTTCGTTGGGACAAACAGGTGTGCAGCTCTCGCCGCTGGTGCTCTCGGGCGCGCACGGATTGCCTGTTGGGGTATGCGCGGAAGCGTACGACGCGGGTGTGCGTGCGTTTTTCTGGGAACCAAAGTATCGCGAATTGTCCAAGTTTTTGCGATCTCGCCGCATAACACGTGACAGCTTCAGCGTCGTGGCGGGCACGTATTATGCGGGAGGCGAGGCCATTCGCACGGACGTCGAGCGGACGTTGAAGCAATTGCGCTTCGATCGAATCGACGTCTTTCTGCTGTTCTGGGTTCGTTCTTCCGAACGCGTCTCCGACGAAGACTTCGCGGCGCTCGAGGCGCTTCGTGACGAAGGGAAAATTCGCACGTTTGGATTTTCGAGCCACGATCGCCGCATTTGCGTCGATGCATTGCGGCGTTTGCCTTGGCCCGTGGTGATGACGCGGCATAGCGCGGCGCATCCGGGCGCCGAGGAAAAGGTTTTTCCGGAAGCACTGTCTCGAGGAACGGGCGTGCTCACGTTCACGGCGACGTGTTACGGCCGTCTCTTGCGGGAAACGGTGCATGCGGAATCCGACGCAAAAATTGTCCTGCCAACCGCCGCTGATTGTTATCGGTTTTCGTTGTCTCAACCCGGTGTTTCGGCGTGTTTGACGGCGCCACGCAACCGTGACGAGCTGCTCGAGAACCTGGAAGTCCTCGACGGCGTGAAACTCGACAATGACGCGATGGCGTCGATTCGGGCATACGGATTGGCGGTTCGTGCGGAGAATCAACGTTTCGATACGTTGGTTCGTCGTGCGCCCGGTGGTCCGCATGATCGTTTACGCGCATTGCTGGATGACGGGTGACGCAAAGACGCAAAACGTCGAGCAGGCGCACAGCAAAAAACCCTTTCCTTTTGCGCCTGGTTGTGATTGACTCGTTTTTGCGCTCTCGGGGGCGCATGCAGTCAGCTATCTGTCCGCGATGTCACGTCGCGGCTGCCCTCGATCACCATTGGAGAACGAAGCACACGAGGACCGCCCTGCGGGGCTTTTCGTCCTAGTGCGCCTCTGCCGTGCAGGTGGCTACGCCGCCGAGAGCGCATTTTTCGCGGCATCGCGAGGTGTTTGTCCTTAACGAGCACCGGCGTTGTTTGGTAAACTCGCGCCATGAGTTTGGCCGGCCTGCTTTTCGAATTGAAACCGCTCCTCGAAGACCGCGAAAGCAATTTCGATCGTATCGTCGAGCTGCTCGAAAAACACCGCAACTTGGCCGAATACGAGGTCGCCCGATTCTATGTCAGCCGCCATTGGCTCGACCCAATCTCGCGTCGGCTGACGAGCGTCGATCCGCGCGAGCGATTGCGGGCCGTGCGGTTGATTCCACTTTTATTTGCCCGGGCCACGGCAGCGCAACATTTGCGCCGAATGGTAAAAGACCCGGATACCGCCGTCGCCAGTTCGGCTCGAGCAGGGATCATGGCGTTGGGCATTGCCGACGTTGCGCCGCCGGATCGTCGCGCGCCTCCACCGAAATTGGGCGGCGCCATGGCGCTCGGCGGATGGAATCCCAGCGGTTGGTCTTTTGGTTTGAATCGGCATCATTGGGCATTTCGAGCGCACCGGGCGGCGAAAAAAGCGCCTCCAAAGCTCGATTTGCCGGAAATCAAAACGAAAAAAGACTTGGCCAAATTCTTGGACGTCAAAGTTCCCAAACTCACTTCCCTTTCACGTCCGGGAACAGGCCCGGGATCCGGATATGTCGAATTCGAGATTCCGAAGCGAACGGGTGGCGTACGCCGTATTTGCGCGCCTCGCGTCCCTTTGAAGAAAGTCCAGCGCGCGATTTTGGATTTGATCCTGGCCAAAATGCCAGCACATCCGGCAGCGCATGGATTCATCAAGGATCGTTCGACGGTGAGCAATGCGTCGCCGCATGTAGGAGCGTCGGTCGTCATTCGCATCGATATCGAGAACTTCTTTCCGACGATCCATTATCGCCGCGTATTTGGGTTCTTCTTTGCCCATTATGGTGAAGAAGTGGCCAAATACTTGGCTCAATTGACGACACATCGTCCCAAACTGAGCGACGGAACGGTGGCTTGGCCGGGCGCATTACCGCAAGGAGCGCCCACGTCCCCGGCCATCGCGAATTTGGTTTGTCGAAGGCTCGACTCGCGCCTCGAAGCATTGGCCAAAAAAGCATCGGCCAATTATACGAGGTACGCCGACGACTTGACGTTCTCTTTCCGCGATCCTCCCGCAAAGATCGGCCGATTCTTGTGGTGGGTCAACGCGATCCTGCAACAAGAAGGTTTTACGGAGAACATCAAAAAGCGCCGCATCATGCGCAAAGGCAATCGCCTCGCGGTCACGGGCCTCGTCGTGAACGAAAAAGTCGGCATTTCGCGGGAAGACCGGCGTAAGTTCAAAGCGATCATCGCCAATTGCAAACGGCATGGCGTGGAATCCCAAGCGCGCGGAAAAGAAAACTTTGCCAGCTGGCTCCGCGGTTATGCCGCGTATGTCCGTATGGTGCATCCGAAACTCGGCGAAAAGTGGCAACGCGAAATCGAGGAGCTCCTTCGCAAGTGACTATGGTTTTTCCCGAATCGCAAGCCGCACGAACACGTCCCTTGTGGGGCCTCGACCCCGATATCACGTTCCTCAATCACGGATCCTTCGGCGCGTGTCCCAAAGCGATCCTCGCCGTGCAATCGGATTTTCGTGAACGTCTCGAGCGGGAACCCGTGCGGTTTTTCCTTCGCGAATGCGAATCGCTGCTGGGCGAAGCCGCGAAAGCGCTGGGAGACTTGATTGGAGCAAGTCCCGACGATTTGGCGTTCATGAGCAACGCGACCGCGGGCGTGAATACCGTGCTGCGTTCATTGACGTTTTCGCCGGGAGACGAGATTCTGATCGCCGATCACGGCTACAACGCCTGCAACAACGCCGCTCGGTTTGTCGCAAAAAAGTGCGGGGCCAAGGTCGTCTCAGCGCCGTTTCCATTTCCGTTGCAATCGGACGAACAGGTGGTCGAATCGCTCTTGGCGCATATCAATCCGGGAAAAACCCAATTGTTGCTGGTCGACCATATCACGAGCCCCACGGGGATCGTATTGCCGGTCGAAAAAATCGTCGCGGCGTTCGCGGAGCGGGGCATTGATACGCTGGTGGATGGAGCACATGCGCCGGGCATGGTGCCGCTCGATTTGGACAAACTCGGGGCCGCGTATTACACGGGCAATTGCCATAAGTGGTTGTGCACGCCGAAAGGCACGGCATTTTTGCATGTACGCAAAGACAAACAGCAACGTAATGACGACGAACCTTTGATTCGCCCGTTGTCGATCAGTCACGGCGCGAATGCAAAAATCGGAAAACACAAACGTTTTCGCCTGGAATTCGATTGGACGGGGACCACCGATCCGACGCCATGGCTTTGCATTCCGGCATCGATTCGCTTCTTGTCCGATTTGTTTCCGAATGGTTTGACCGGCCTTCGGGAACACAACCGCGCGATGGCCCTTGCCGCTCGAACGTACCTGACCAACCTTTTCGGTACGCAACTGCCCGTACCCGACGCGATGATTGGTTCGCTGGCCACGATCGTTTTACCGGATCACACGCCGCCGAAGCCTGTGTCCAACCCGCCAACCGGGGTTGACGCGCTGCAAGAGAATTTGTTCACCAACCACAACATCGAAGTGCCCATCATCGCGACGAATCCGCCGCTCGTCGGTTGGCCCAAGCGATTCGTACGTATTTCGGCGCAAGTATACAATGATCCGGAAGATTATCGACGGCTGGGCAAAGCGATCGGCGAAGAATTGAGCATTGGCTGAAGGCCTTGACCACGGCGGCAAATCCGCTCGAATGTATCAGCCATTTTGCGCGGGAAACACCGCTTCACGTGCCTGCTCGAACGCTTTGATCACCTGCTCGTGGCGCGGGAATCGAATGGCGATGAGCAAAATGCCCACGATGAAAAATGGCAATGGGTAGAGGGCCTCGTAGCCCAGCTGAGCGAGCACCAAACCGCAGATCGCAATGGCCTCGGACAAAGCCAAAGACATGATGAACGGGGTCTGGAAACAAAGATACGCCAGTTTTAGAGCGGCCTCGGGATCGGCGAAAACGATTCGTTTCGGCGTGACTTCGCGATAACGACCGGGAAACGCATTCGGGGCAATTTCCTCGGTGGTTTGCGTATCCACCCTCTTGACGGCATTACGGTATAAAATCCGCGGCATGATGAAACTCATGACCGCAACCACAGCCGACATTACGCAGATCCCCACGAGCATGAAGGCGTCGCGCGCGGGGCGTGTGGGTTTTGGCAATACGAAGAAGACGAGGCCGATATACAAGAATGCCGACATGAGCAAGGCAAACCAAATGATCCGCAGGGTCATGAGAGCCGGAGAGGGGCGCATCTTTATTTCCTTCCGTGAAGCAGCTTCGTCATAACAACGATTCTTCAATACCAAGACGTGCGCGGAGGACGCGACGGACGTTCGCTTGGGTTGGACGAGGTTCTTTCATTGGGAACGGGCGGCGTGAGCAATGGGGCGAGTTTATGATAATCGGACAAAGGTGTCGCCACGAGATTGTCTGCTTCGAGCGCTCCGAGAAAACGTGAACGAACCATTGCACTTTGCGTCTTCGGCACGAGGTTTTGGATGATGCGTTGGGCGCGAGCCTCGTCGAGCGAGGCATTGAGCACGATGGCATCATTGAGGCAGCTTTCGGTAAATGCAATGGGCGAGAGTTTGTCGCCGGCGGGACCGGCATACCAACGCATGCGTTCGGTCATCGCCCCCGAATCCGTTTCGTACGAAGAGACCGCAGTAATGTCCGCCGTTTCCAATAAAACAGCCTCGACCGCCGCACGATGAGAACCGACGAAGAGCTGGGACGAAAACGTTTTGGACAAATCAAGGCCTTCGGATCGCAATCGGGCCGCGGCCAATAGATAACCACCGGCGGAAAGCGGGTCGACCCAGACGGCTCGTTTGCCTTGCAATTGCGATAGATCCAGATGCGCGTTTTTCCGGGCCACAATTGCGGAATGGTATCGCGTGCGGCCTTCGCGGGCGATGGTGAATACGGCCTTTGCCGCGGGCAATTTCGCCGTCACCGCCGCGGGAGCCCAAATGATATGGGCAAGGCCCGCTTGAATGCGCTCTTCGATGTCCGCATAACTCGTCGCGACGTGGGTCGTGATCATTTCGCCAAGCTTCGGCTCGAGCGCGGTGCGAATGAGCTCCGCGCGAGCTTCGGCTTTGGCCGGTCCGAGAGATGGGGGCAAGACGAAGATGAGCGCCACGGCATTCCCTATTTCGGTGCCGCAGGCGGCATGACGCAACGAATACCCAAAAACCCACAACGGTAGGTCACTTCAAACTTTCCGGGACGATCCGTGCGCATTTGGCTTGTCAATCCATCACGCCAACTGCCACCGCGGCCCACGCGATCTTTCGTCCGTGAATCCTGTTTATTGGTCGTCCATTCGAATACGTTGCCCGCCATGCCCAAGAGCCCGTCTTTGGTTGCTCCGGCGGGATGTTCATTGACGGAGCAGGTGCTATTTCGCGCGGTGCCATTTCCAGACCAGCAGATTTGATCTTTCGGCGGTTCGTTGCCCCATGGATACAAGCGACCTTCGGCGCCGCCGCGCGCGGCCCATTCCCATTCTTCATCCGACGGCAATCGTTTGCCCTTGGACGTGCAATAATCGACGGCTTGCTTGAAATCGACGCAAACCATCGGATGATCTTCCTTGCCGGCTTTTTTGTACGTCGCTTCCGGCGCGCACGTGGCAAAACTGTCCGTGCATTTCTTCTCGTTGACGCACGCCTCGAATTCTTTTGCCGTCGTTTCGACCTTGTCCATGCACAAATCCGGTACGACGGCGTCCACCTTCAAGATGCCCATTTTATAATTTCCACCGGCCACGAAGACCATCTCCGGCGGACAAGGACTCGCGGGTTTGGCCGGGGCCTCCGTCTTTGGTTCGGGCGGTTTGGGCGCTTCGGCGACCGTCGTCGACGTCGCTTCGGGTTTGGCATCCGCAACGCAATTGGTGCCTTCCGCGTGCGTTCCGGATGCACATGACGGCGCGGGTTGCACGGGCGCGGCCGTGGCTGCGGTTTTGGTCGCGGCGCCCGTATCTTGGGTGGATCCGCCGCACGCGCTGAGAATGCCCGGAAAAACCGCGGATGTCGCAATGACCATCGGAATCCAACGAATGACGCGCATGTTCAATCCTCCAAACCCTTCATGAAAAACAACGATCAGTACATCACCAGCGTCGGAGCCGACGCGCCTTCGAGCCAATATTCTTGAAGAATGATCCCAGGCGAAACCATCGAACCGCCGTACGTCTCGCCAAACGAGAAAAATTCCATGATTCGCCGATCGCCCGGTCGAATGGGAAAAACGACTTCGGAGGATTCCGGGGACGGAGATCCAGCCGGAGGATCCCGCATCCACATCGATATGCCTTTGAAGGCTCCGCCCAAAAGCGAAACGGCCGTCGTGCGCACGTCGCAATGCACCTTGAGCCAAGCGCGCGTGCGCCAAGCTCGGCAGTTTTCGGCCCGCGGACCTCGCCGGGTGATTTTTACGCGCGTCGCCGTTTGCCAATCGGCTAATTTGGGCGTCTTCGAATCTTTTTCGTCGATGACGATGGGCTCGAAATCGATGGGTTTTTCTTCGCCGTCGTTTGTCGCTGCCGCATCGACCCCCGCATCTTGCGCATGTGCCAAGGAATATGCACCCAACGCCAATGCGGCCCCGACGAACAGACTCATTCCCCGTGCATTCGGTCGTTTCATAAGGTCTTCAAAAATGCCACGAGAGCCTCGCGGTCCTCGGCCGAAAGTCGGCTGGTATTGCCCATGCGATCGCCGTTCATTTCAATGAGTTTCTCCAGGCTGCTCGCGCGACCGTCGTGGAAATACGGCGGCCTTCCAGCGACAAAACGCAGTGAGGGCGTCTTGAATTCCTGATTGGATTCGTCATCGAAGCCATCGACGACGGGGAGCTTTTTCAATGGGTACGATTCACGGTCCGTGTAGTTTCGATCGGGCACATGGCATTTGGCGCATTGCACGTCGGGCTTGCTGAAAATTTCGCGCCCGCGTTTTTCCTTTTCAGTCAATTCGCGATTTTCATGCGGGGGCGGGACGAGGCCCTCACGCACAAAAATTGCAATGAGAGTGGCCCGGCCCAAATGCGCTCCGCCGATGTTCTGAGGCATTCCACCCCAACGATGCAGGCCCATACCCGCGGCCAAACGTGATCCCAAATCGGGACTTTCGCCGTGCCAACCATAAGGTCCGCCGGCACCGACCATTCCGGCGAGCATCGGAGTTCGTCGGGGAACACCTTTTTTCTTGGCCAAATCGGGGATGTTTTCATAAGCGCCGACGAAATTGGTGTGCAATCCATCGACCGTATCGAATGTCGCTTCATGCCATACGTGACCGTCGTCGCGTCCCTCCGGATGGCAACCGGCGCATGCGAGCCCGCCGCTGACGATAGGATCGGTGGCATTGTAAAAAAGGCGTTTACCTTTTTGCGCTTCTTCGGAGATCGTATCTTGGGCGATATGCACGAGCGCCAAACGATCGCGAACCACGGGTTCCGGTTTTAATGGCGCGGCGAGGTCCAAAGCGACGACATCGTTGGTCGATCGGCAATAAACATACGCGGTATTTTCATCGGAAGACAACGTAATGCCCGAAGGCGCGCCGCATTCCGTGGCTGCACCATAACCGGGATCGTATTTTTGACCGACTTGAAACATGCGTACAATGGCGAGCGTCGGATCGAGCGCCAAGGCATCGAGCTCCGCGACGATATCGTCGCCTTCGCCCGCTACGAGCACCGTATTGGTTTTGCCGCGATAAACCATGGCGCGAGGTTGTGTAAATGGGCCGCGATCCCGCCCGGGAATGGAGACGGGCGTATCCGGGGTCATGGTCAAATCCGCGACGGCGCTTTTCGACGCGGGCAAACCACCTTGATGTAGCGCCAGCAATTGCTCGGATGTCGGGCGACCGGACTTTCCGCCAAGTAAAACCACGTCGACGGTGGGCTGACCGAACCACGAACGACGCGCGAGAGCCCCGACGGCATGACGTGCAACGAAGAGGCGATCTTCGTCAAACGATGTGACGAGTGCGTATCCCAGCGACGCGGGCAATTTCTTTCCCGAGGGTGCGCGCACGGGCGAAGGAACGACGCCGAGCGTCGACACGTCGGGTTTTCCCTCGACTTCACGAACGACCGTTACATCCGGACCAACCAAGTGGCTCACGAGCACCTCGCCGTTTTCCCGGACGACAATGCCGCGCGGTTCTCTCGGCACATCCGCGGACCAGACGACTTTGTTCGCGGTGAGATCGACTTTGGTCACTTTGTGGGACCAGGCGCTCGAGACAAACGCGGCGCTCGCGTCGGGATTGACCGCGATTCCCCACGCGTCGGCGGGAAGGGCGATGCGATTTGTCTCGACAAACCGCCCCGATGGTTCTTCCTGAAGAACGACCAAAAGACCGGGGTCGCGAATCGTGACGAGAATTTTGGAGGGCAACGCGAGCACGGCGGCTGGTGATCCGGACAATTCGGTGGTCACGACGGGCGCTTCGGGCGCGAGTGGCAGCGGTATTCGGCGCAGGGCTCGATGATCTTCGTCGGCGACGACGAGTGCGTCACTGCCAAACAGTCGCGCGATCGCGGCGCCTTGTCGAGTCGCTGGGGTGAGGCGCAGCGGAGGCGCGGGCGGCGCGTTGGACGCACTTGCGGCGGCTATTTTGGGCGTGGAATCGGCGGGCGGAGCGGCATCGGCAGGCACGTCTTTGGGTGACGAGCAAGCGATCGGAAGCGCAAACGAACCGATTGCAACAAGAAACGAATAACGAAAGGGCCCCACGAAGATTGCATGTATCGGATTGCCGCGCGCTCGACAAGAGGTGTGCACAACTCGCGCGCAGACACGCCGGGCGGGCGAGGATCGCCAGTAGATTTTCAGGGTCGAGTCGTTTTGTTGACAGGCGCTGAAATCCTTCTAGTTTGAACATCGATCACGTTGGAGCGCACGAAACCAACGCGTCGTTGGGCGAGCTCCTTGGACAAGACAAACTCGTCGCCGATTAGGCACATTTCTTAACGGATCGAGGGAAACATGCGAACACTTCACTCGTCTCTATTGACAGGCGCAGCGCTCGGCATTGCGAGCATCGTGGTTTTTGGATCGGGTTGTGAACTCGTTGCGGGCATTGATCGCACTCAAATTGGTACGGGTGGTGGAACGGAGCCATCGTCATCCTCGTCGGCTGCTTCTACTTCTTCATCGTCCTCCAGCAGCACCGGAATGGGCGGCGGGGGCATGGGCGGAATGGGTGGAATGGGCGGCGGAATGGGCGGAATGGGCGGCGGTCCGGTGTGCATGGTGGCCATGGATTGCCCGGCTCCGGCGAATGAATGCATCACGGTCGATTGCGTGATGGGGGCATGCGTCGAGACAAACGTCACTGCGGATACGCCAACGAGCATGCAGATGGCCGGGGATTGCAAAAAATCCGTTTGCGACGGCAACGGCTCCATTTCCGTGATCAATGACGACGCCGACACGGTGACCGACAACAAGACGTGTACGAAAGACACCTGTTCCAATGGTATGCCCGCGTATCCGCCGGAAAACGCAGGTCTGGCTTGCAACGAGGGTGGCGGCAAATTGTGCGACGGTGCCGGCAAGTGCGTGGAATGCAATAGCGGCGCGGATTGCATGTCGAACGTTTGTCAAGGAAACGTTTGTCAAGCCGCAGCTTGCGGGGACATGGTGAAAAACGGCACGGAGACCGACATCGATTGCGGTGGTTCATGCGGGGCGTGCGTCGATGGCAAAATGTGCGGTCAGGGCACCGACTGCGTCAGCCAGGTTTGTACGGGAATGACGTGCGCCGCTCCGAGCTGCACGGATACGAAGAAAAACGGCACGGAAACCGACGTCGATTGCGGCAGCACGTGTCCAAACGATTGCGCGGACGGCAAAGGTTGCAAAGTCGACGGCGATTGTCAGAGCGGATTCTGCAATCCGATGACGAACGTCTGCGCGGCGCCGGCGTGTAATGACGGCTTCAAAAATGGCAGCGAAACCGATACGGATTGCGGCGGTTCGTGCATGACCGATTGCATGAACGGTCAAGGCTGCATGGGCGACGGCGATTGCATGAGCACGTATTGCAATGCGATGATGCAATGTGCGGCTCCGACGTGTATGGACATGGTGAAGAATGGCGACGAAACCGACGTCGATTGCGGCGGTTCGATGTGTGTCGCATGTATGAACGGTCAAGGATGCGGAAACAATACGGATTGCACGAGCACGTATTGCAATTCGATGATGACGTGCGCGACGCCGACGTGCACGGATATGGCGAAGAATGGCTCGGAAACCGACGTCGACTGCGGCGGCCCGATGTGCAACGGTTGCGTAAATGGCAAGATTTGCAACGTCAATGGCGACTGCACCGGCGGGTATTGCAATGCCATGGTCTGCGCAACGGCGACCTGTAGCGATATGGTGCAAAATGGCACGGAGACCGGCGTCGATTGCGGCGGCAGCTGTCCAAGTTGCAATGGTGCGACGTGTATGAACAACACGGAATGCGCAAGCGGCATGTGTTATGCCGGCGCCTGCGTCGCCAACGTCAATGGTTGCGATATCAAAACGGCACAAGACTTCACGGTCATGGCCCCACCGCCCGTTACCTTCGCCAACGGCAATTTCACGTACGCGCCCAAGTGCATTAAAGTGAAAGCGGGAGCAAACGTCGTGTTCAACGGAAACTTCGTTGCCCACCCGAACGAGGGCGGCATTGTCAGCGGCGGCGTGAAAATTCCCGATACGGCAGGCCCCTTCATTCCCGTCACGAATATGGGCACAACCAAGACGTTCACGATGACGAACCCCGGAACATTCCCCTATTATTGCCAACCACACGCGCTCGGCGGCATGACCGGCGCCGTGTTCGTCGTACCCTGATTTTCTCGGCATAGCCCTTGCAATCCGGGCCGCGATCACCAATCATCTCGGCCCGATGCTCACCTCACCCAACTCCGCGGCTGCAAGTTCTGCGCATCCAGACGCAAGGAATGCGTTTGCCCAACCCTCACCCGTCATTCTTGCCGCAGATGAACTCGAACGCTTGATCCAGGCGCTCGTCGACGACGATTATCGCGTCTTCGGGCCGCTCGAGCGTGACGGCGCGATCGTCATCGATTCGCTCGCTCATGCCGCAGATTTGCCCCGCGGTCTCGAGGATGTCCAAGCTCCCGGACGTTATCGTCTGGAAAAACGCGACCATTCCGCTTATTTCGCTTATGCCGTGGGAGCGCATTCGTGGAAGCAGGTTTTCCACGTCCCCGTCGAACGTCTCTTTCAAATTCGCCGCTCGAGTACCGGGACAAACGTTGTCGCCGAACCTGCGCCGACGGGACGCATGGCCATTGTCGGTGCGCGGGCGTGTGATCTTGCCGCGATCGGCATTCAGGATCGCGTTCTTGCGCAGGGCGATCATCCCGACCCGCGATATGCCGCTCGACGGCGCGACACGTTCGTCATTGCCGTGAATTGCTCGCGCGCCGGAGGAAACTGTTTTTGCGCTTCGATGAATACCGGACCTCGCGTGCGACGCGATTACGATTTGGCTTTGACCGAACTTTTGGACGAATCGGGCCATAGGTTTGTCGTGGAAATCGGTTCGGATGCCGGGCGGGCTTTGCTGGAGAAGCTCTCGACGCGTTTGGCATCAAAAACGGAAATCGAACAATCCTTCGCCATTTCGGAAAAAACTGCGGCATCCATGGGCCGGAAGCTCGATACGCGGGGTTTGCCCGCGACATTGCAGCAAAACTTGGAACATCCCCGATGGGACGAAGTGGCGACGCGGTGTTTGGCGTGCGCCAATTGCACGAGCGTTTGTCCGACGTGTTTTTGTACGGAAGTGGTCGACACGACGAGCCTCGATGGAGAATCGGCGGAGCGCACGAAACAATGGGATTCGTGTTTCAATTTGTCGTTTACGCACGTGCACGGGGGCCCGGTACGTTCGACGATAAAATCTCGTTATCGCCAATGGCTCACGCACAAGTTATCCACGTGGCATGATCAATTTGGTTCGTCCGGGTGTGTCGGTTGCGGCAGATGCATTACGTGGTGTCCCGTCGGTATCGACATCACCGAGGAAGCCACGGCGATCGCGGCGAACAACGATTCTCTCCATTTCTCCAAGGAGCACGATTAAGATGGAAACGCTTTCATTGGCGCGTTCCTTGAAGGAACATTCGCTCGCCAAGGGATTGTTGGACAGCCATGTCGAATTCTTGAGCGGTTGTGCGAAAAACGTGCGAATCGCGCCCGGACGGTTCTTATTTCGAGAAGGAAACCCTGCGGACGAGCTATTTCTGGTGCGATCGGGAAAAATAGCCCTCGAAGTTCACGATGGCGTACGCGGGCCGGTCATTTTGGAGACGATCGGCGCCGACGATACGCTCGGCTGGGCGGCGCTCAATCCCCCGTATCGCTGGAGTTTGGATGCGCGGGCCATCGAACCCACGCTGCTTTTTTCGCTCAATGGGACGTGCGTGCGGCAAAAATTGGAAGCGGATCATTCGTTCGGTTACGCCTTTACCAAGCGCTTGATGAATGAAATTCACGAACGGCTCGAACGAGCTCGTCTGCAAAGCCTCGACGTCTATCGGGTTCGCTCATGACAAACACGTCGACGTCGACCATTTCCCGGACGAACATCGACCCGATGGCTCCGGAGTTTCACGCCATCACGCGCGTCCGCCGCGAGACGCGTGATGTCTTCACGCTCGAATTCGAGCCTCCACGGCCCGATGGATTCGCATTTTTGCCCGGACAATTCAATATGCTCTACGCCTTCGGTATGGGCGAGAGCGCCATTTCGATCAGCGGTGATCCGGCTCGTCCGGAAAAACTCGTGCATACGATCCGAGCCGTAGGCACGGTGACTCGCGCATTGCAGCAGCTCCGCAAAGGGGACGTGGTGGGAATCAGGGGGCCTTTCGGGCGAGCTTGGCCGATGGCGGAGGCGCAAAACAAGGATCTCGTCATCATTGCCGGAGGCATTGGTTTGGCGCCACTACGTCCGGTGATTTATCATGCGGTTCGCCGGCGAGAATCTTTCGGAAAAGTGGTGATCGTGTACGGCAGCCGAAGTCCGGCGGATTTATTGTTCACGAAAGAAATCGAAACTTGGCGCAAGAAGCTCGACGTGGAAATCGAAGTCACCGTCGATGCGGCGGATCGAACGTGGAAGGGGCATACCGGCGTCGTGACGAAATACTTGAGAAAAACGGATTTTGATCCGGCCAATGCCATCGCGATGATGTGCGGACCGGAGATCATGATGCGTTTTGCGGCGCGGGAATTGGAGCGTCTGGGCATGCCGACGCCGTCCATTTGGGTCACGATGGAGCGGAACATGCGTTGCGGCGCGGCGTTATGCGGCCATTGCCAATTCGGTCCCTCGTTTATTTGTCGCGAAGGCCCCGTCTACCGGTACGACGAAGTATCGCGGCTTTTGTGTGTGCGGGAGGTATAAAGTGGCCAAACGCAAAAAACCCAAGCTCGCCGTATTCAAATTCGCTTCCTGCGACGGTTGCCAATTGAGTCTGCTCGATTGCGAAGACGAGCTTTTGCTTGTGGCCGACGCGGTGAGCATCGCGAATTTCGCCGAGGCTTCGAGCGCCACGTTGCGCGGGCCTTATGATGTCACGCTGGTCGAAGGATCGATCACGACCCCGCACGATGCGCAAAGGATTCAACAGGTGCGCAAAGAATCGCGGGTGCTCGTGACGATCGGCGCGTGTGCGACATCGGGCGGGGTTCAGGCATTACGGAATTTGCGCGACGTCAAGGAATTCACGAGCATCGTTTATGCGCGGCCCGAATACATCGATACGCTCGCGACGTCGACGCCCATTGCGGCGCACGTCAAGGTCGATTACGAATTGCGCGGTTGTCCGGTCGATAAAAAGCAATTGCTCGAGGTTTTATCCGCGCTGATTGCGGGACGAAAGCCGGCCATTGCGACGCATTCAGTATGCGAAGAATGCAAACGCCGCGGCAATACGTGTGTCATGGTCGCGTATGGCACGGCGTGTTTGGGTCCCGTGACCCATAGCGGTTGCGGCGCGCTTTGTCCGACGTATCATCGCGGATGTTATGGTTGTTTCGGGCCCGCGGAGACGACCAATACGAAGGGACTCGAGCCGGCGCTCTTGGCGTCGGGAAAAACCCACGACGATCTCGCGCGTCTTTATTCGACATTCAATGTCGCCGCTCCGGAATTCGATCGCGCTCGTCAGGAGCAGCTCGTGCAAATTCGACCCAAGGAGAATGGACGTGGCTAAGACGATCAAAGTCGATTATTTGACGCGGGTCGAAGGCGAAGGAGCATTGACGATTCGGTTCAAAGGGGACACACCTTCGGCCGTGGAATTGTCCATTTTCGAGCCACCTCGGTTTTTCGAGGCATTTCTTCGCACGCGAACCCTCTTCGAAGTCCCCGATATCGTCGCCCGCATTTGTGGCATCTGTCCCGTCGCCTATCAAATGAGCGCCTGTCATGCGCTCGAAGATGCCTTGGGAATTCGCGTGGATGGGCAACTGCGCGCATTACGCCGATTATTGTATTGCGGCGAATGGATCGAGAGCCACGGGTTGCACGCGTTCATGCTGCATGCGCCGGATTTTTTGGGTTATCCGGATGCGATGGCGATGGCCAAAGACCATCGCGCGTGGGTGGCGCGAGGTCTCGGGATCAAGAAATCGGGAAATGCCATCGTCTCCGCTTTGGGGGGACGCGAGATTCATCCGATCAACGTGCGTGTCGGCGGGTTTTACCGTGTACCGACGAAGAATGAACTCGAAGCGCTGCTTGCGCCGCTCGAAAGTGCCCTCCGGGATACGGACGAAGCCGTGCGTTGGTTTGCCACGTTCGAATATCCGGATTTCGAGCGCGATTATGAATTCGTGGCGTTGCGCCATCCGGACGAATATCCGTTTTGCGAAGGCCGAATCGTTTCGAACAAGGGGCTCGATTTGGATGTGCACGACGTCGATTCGACGCTCATCGAAGAACACGTGGCGCATTCGACGGCTTTGCAGGCGTATGTTCGCGGACGCGCGGATTATTTTTGCGGCCCGCTGGCTCGATTCAACAACAATGAAGACAAACTCGGCGCACGCGCCCGCGACTTGGCGCATGAAATCGGTTTTGTCGCACCCATCAAGAACCCATACAAGAGCCTGATTGCGCGGGGAATCGAATTGGTTCAAGCCCTCGATGAAGCCATTCGCATCATTCGTGCTTATGAACGTCCGGAAAAACCAGCGTTGGATGTGACGCCAAAGGCGGGAATCGGATATGGTTGTACCGAAGCGCCGCGCGGGATTTTGTGGCATCGTTACACGATCGACGACGCCGGGCTCATTACGGACGCGCGGATCGTGCCGCCGACGTCGCAAAATCAGAAATGCATCGAGCAGGATTTGTGGCTGGTTGCTCCGACGCTCGCCTCGATGAACCATTCTGCGGCCACAAAACGCGCGGAACAGACCGTGCGTAATTACGATCCATGCATTTCATGCTCGACGCACTTTCTGAAGCTCACCATTGAGAGGGATTGACGTGACGGTGCGCGTCCTGGGCATTGGGCGAAAAACCGGCGGCGATGATGGCGCAGGACCGGAGGTCATCCGATTTTTGCAAACATCAGGATTACCAAAGAACGTGGAATTGCATGAAATTGCCGAGCCCTCCGCGTTGATTCCGTTGCTGGAACATGCCGAGCGCGTCATTATCGTCGATGCGGCGCTCGATGCCGGGCAACCGGGGACCGTGCACGTCGTTCGCCCCGAAGATATCGATGGTTTTCCGAGTTCATCGTTATCGACGCACGGCATGAGCGTCGGCCAAGCCATCGGCCTCGCTCGGATATTGTCCCCGGAAAACGTTTGTCCCAACATTTATCTCGTCGCCATAGCCGCTCGAAAACCGCTGGGTGTGGTATTTGGTTTGTCGGACGAGGTTGCCGGGGCGATCGAGCCCGCCGCGCAATTGGTCCGAGGTTTGGCCGAACAGAACCGGGAGCATTGAAGAAGCCATGCATGAATCATCGCTGGGCCGAGACATCGTCCGAACCGTCATCCAAAAGGCCACGGAGGAAGGTGCCTCGCGCGTGCGCCGCGTACATGGATTCGTCGCCGAAACGGAATGGCTGAATCCCGAAGCCATCGTGTTTCATTTTCGGGCCCACGCCAAAGGTACGATCGCCGAAGATGCGCAATTGGAATTGACGACGTCGTGGATCGAAGCTGCGTGTTTACAATGCAAACAAGTCTACAAGCCCGACCATCACGTGCTTTTGTGTCCGCATTGTGGTTCGACCGAGGCTGACCTTTTGGGTGAACCGGGATTACGAATTGATTCGATCGAGGTCGATTAGCGATGCGAACGCTGCTGCACGTGACGGGCATCGTGCAGGGGGTGGGATTTCGCCCCTACGTGCAGCAATTGGCAACGTCGCTGGGTTTGGCCGGGTGGATCAGCAACGGGCGAAACGGCGTTGATATCGAGGTATCCGGGCCGGACGAACGTATTCGCCAATTCATACTCGAGCTGCAATCGGGCTTTCCTCGTCCGGGGAAAATCGCGACGCTCGATCGGAAAGAACTTTCGGCGTTGGCGCAAGATGCTTCGGGTTTTCACATATTGCCCAGCAACGCTTCGGAATCGCCCGGAACGCTTTTGCCGCCCGACCAGACCATTTGCGCGGAATGTCTGAACGAGGTGCGTTCCTCGACAGACCGACGATATCGTTACCCGTTCACGTGTTGCGCCCGATGTGGTCCGCGGTTTTCCATTGTGGAAGGTTTGCCTTACGACCGCGTACGCACGACCATGCGCACGTTCGAGCTGTGTTCGGCCTGTCGAACCGAATACGAAGATTCCGCCGATCGACGTTTTCACGCCGAGCCGATTGCATGTGCTACGTGTGGACCTCGAGTTACCTTGATTTCGCCGATGGGATCGGAAATGGTTCGAGGTCATGACGCCATTCTGCGGGCTGCCGAGCGATTACGAGCCGGGGACATTCTTGCGTTACGAGGAATCGGTGGATTTCAATTGCTGTGCGTAGCGAACGATGGATCGATCGTCAATACATTGCGCACCCGCAAGGACCGTTTGGAAAAACCATTCGCTGTTCTCTTTACAAACTTGGCCCGTATCGAGGCCGAAGCTCATGTTTCAGCTGCCGAACGAAATGCATTGACCGATCCGAGCGGCCCGATTGTCCTTTTGCAACGAAAAGAAAGCTCCACGATTGCTCCCGAAGCTGCACCTCGATGTCCGCTGCTTGGCGCGATGTTGCCGACGACGGCGCTGCATTCGCTCCTCGCCGAGGCTGTCGATGTTCCGCTGATTTGCACGAGCGGCAATTTGTCCGGCGAGCCCATTTGTATCGACACGGATTCGGCATTGCAGCGCCTCGGGTCGATTGCCGACATTTTCCTCGTCCACGATCGACCAATTGTCAGGCCCGTCGACGATTCGGTCGTCCGCGAAAGTGCGCGTGGAATTCATATCCTTCGCCGATCGCGTGGATTTGCACCGCTTCCGGTGTTTCAACTCAATGATCGACGGTGCATCGTCGGACTCGGTGCGTTCATGAAAAACACCGTGTCGCTCAACGTGCGAGGCAATGTCGTCATGAGTCAACACGTCGGCGATATGGACGATGTGGCCTCGGTGGATTTGCTCGAAACGGTGACGCGAGATCTCTTGCATTTTTATGACGTTCGCCCCGACGTCATTGCCTGCGATTTGCATCCCGATTTTCCGTCGACGCGCCTGGCCGAACGATTGGCGCTCGAATACGATGCGCAACTTGTACGAGTGCAACATCACCACGCACATGTCGCGGGGGTGATGGCCGAACGTCATATTCATGATGAGGTCGCCGCTTTGGCTTGGGATGGATACGGGTTTGGCTTGGATGGACAGGCTTGGGGTGGCGAGGTATTCGTCGTTCGTCCGGGCACGGGCACGCGCGTGGGCCATTTACAATGTTTTCGTTTGCCCGGGGGTGATAAAGCCGCATTGGAACCACGACGCGCGGCGCTTGGATTGCTCGCACAAACGATGAACGATGATTGTCTTTCCCTGGTCAAAGATGCGTGGCCCGAGGGGTCGGGGCAGGCGTTGTGGAATGCGATGCAACGTGGATTCTCGGCGCCGTGGACATCGAGCATGGGGCGGCTTTTCGACGCATTTGCGTCACTTTTGGGAATTCGGCACGTGAGCACCTTCGACGGCCAAGCGGCGATGGAACTGGAATGGTGCGTCAAAGAAAACCATTTCAATCTGCCGGATCCCTACCCGATTCCGTTGTCGGATGGTGCTTGTTGGACAGCCGATCTTCGCCCGCTCGTTCAGGCTTCGCTGACGGATCGGAGCGCGGGCAAACCCGCTTCGGAAATCGCGGCGAAATTCCTTGCGAGCATCGTGGATCTTGGCGTGCGTTGTTGCGAACGAACGGGCAAACGCAAAGTCATTCTGGGGGGTGGTTGTTTTCAAAACGACCTATTGACGCGGGCGCTCGTCGGGCGACTCGAGCGTAATGGATTCGATTGCTTTTTGCCTTTGCAGGTTCCAATCAACGATGGCGGAATTTCTGCTGGACAAGTGGCCGCGGCGTCGTACATGTCGACGATGGGCGGAGGTGCCTGATGTGCCTTGGTGTTCCCGGTAAAATCGTCGAAATCACGCAGAATGATCTGCGCACGGGCAAAGTCGCTTTCGGCGGGATCATCCGCGACGTTTGTTTGGAATACGTACCCGAAGCCGATGTGGGCGATTGGGTCATCGTGCACGTGGGATTTGCGATCAGTCGAATGGATGAAGCCGAAGCGGCTCGAACGCTGGCGTACCTGATTGAAATGGGCGAATCCGCGGACGCGACGGAGGCGACTTCATGAAATATGTCGACGAATACCGCGATGAAGCGCTTTGTCGACGATTGGCGGATTCAATCCGAGACAAACAGACCCGACCTTGGCGCATCATGGAAGTATGCGGAGGACAAACGCATGCCATCGTGCGTTTTGGTATCGACAAACTCCTGCCGGAATCACTGACGCTGCTGCATGGCCCGGGTTGTCCGGTCTGTGTCACGCCGGTGGAAATGCTGGATCGAGCGCTCGCCATTGCCGCGCGACCGGGCGTGATTTTCTGTTCTTTTGGGGACATGCTCCGCGTGCCCGGCTCCGAGGGCGATTTATTTGCCGTCAAGAGCGCCGGGGCCGACGTCCGTATGATGTATTCCCCGCTCGATGCGCTGATGATCGCCGAGAAAAACCCGAATCGGGAGGTGGTCTTTTTCGCCGTTGGCTTCGAAACGACGGCTCCCGCGCATGCCATGGCCATCAAAGAAGCTGTGCGTCGTAAAATAACGAATTTCTCGATGCTCGTCTCGCATGTCCTCGTTCCTCCGGCGCTCGAAGCGATTTTGTCGTCCACCGAGCGGCGCGTGGATGCATTTCTCGCCGCGGGACATGTCTGCACGATCATGGGTCTCGACGAATACGGCCCGTTGGCGAAGCGATATCGCGTGCCGATTGTCGCGACGGGATTCGAGCCGGCGGACATTTTACAAGGCATTGCGATGTGCGTGGCGCAATTGGAAGAAGGGCGGGCGGAAGTGGAGAACCAATACACGCGTGCCGTGCGTTCGGGCGGCAATGCGGCGGCTCGAACGGCCGTGGCCGATGTCTTTCAGGTCGTGGCTCGAAAATGGCGCGGTATGGGTGAAATTCCGCAGAGCGGTTTGGGGCTGCGTGAAGCGTACGCGTCCTTCGACGCGGAAAAACGATTCGGCGTGGACGCCGTCGTCAAGGAAGAAAGCACGGAATGCCAAAGCGGCCGGGTTTTGCTGGGCGTTCTGAAGCCGAGCGATTGTCCGGCTTTCGGCGGGCGGTGTACTCCGGAAAAACCCCTCGGCGCCACGATGGTCTCTTCCGAAGGTGCTTGTGCGGCGTATTATCGTTATCGAAGAGCGGGGTTGTGATGTCGGAGCAGTCTTTCGATTCGGCTTGTCCCGTGCCTCATCGTCAAACCACGGTGCAACTTGCGCACGGCGGCGGAGGGCGGCTTTCGCGGGAAATCATTGAAACGATTTTTCGACCGGCGTTTGGCGCGGCGTGCATGACGAATCGCCACGACAGCGCAATATTCGAAACGTCCACCAATCGTTTGGCCATGACGACCGACGGGTATGTCGTCAAGCCGATGTTTTTTCCGGGTGGAGATATTGGATCTTTATCCGTGTACGGCACGATCAATGACTTGGCCATGGCGGGAGCGCGACCTCGAGCTTTATCGGCGTCCTTTATACTCGAAGAAGGTTTGCCGCTCGAAGACCTGCGACGCGTCGTCACGTCAATGGGTTTGGCAGCTCGAACCGCCGGCGTGGAGATAGTGACGGGAGATACGAAGGTCGTCGATAGAGGCAAAGGCGACGGTGTTTTCATTACGACGACGGGGATCGGCGTTTTGCCGGACAACCTCGTCATCGGACCCGATCAGGTTCGTCCGGGCGACATGATTCTCTTGAGCGGCGATCTTGGGCGACACGGCATTGCGGTGTTATCGGCGCGGGAAGGGTTATTGATCGAGGGAGCCTTGGAGAGCGATTGCGCGCCTTTGCACGGCATGGTGCAATCGCTGCTGGATGCGGGAATCGATGTGCATTGTCTGCGTGATCCGACGCGGGGTGGATTGAGCTCCGTATTGAATGAAATCGCGCTCGACGGCCGAATCGATATAGAAATCGACGAGCGGGCCATTCCGGTGGGCGACGTGGTGCGCGGAGCGTGTGAATTGTTTGGTTTGGATCCATTGTATGTGGCGTGCGAAGGGCGTCTTGTTGCATTCGTTGCCGAAAAGGACGCCGATCGAGCGTTGGCATTGATTCGGAAATGCCCGGAGGGATCCGGAGCGCAATGTATCGGCCGCGTCGTTGGTTTGCCACCACACACACGCGACGGACGCGTGACCTTGCGCGGGCGCCTTGGCACCACTCGATTGCTCGACCTTTTTGCCGGCGAGCAGCTTCCGCGGATCTGTTGATGGGTAACGACGGCAACGCGCGAACGCCACATCATTGGCGTATTCACGTTATCAAAAGTAACCTTTGTACGTAATACAAGTCGTTACGCTTCATTGCACACCCCGGTGCTCAAAAAACGAGATACGCGGCGACCAAAACTTGCTAGTCTGGCGCCATTGTTCACGAATCGTGTACGAGTACACTCATGAACGAGTAGAAATCTTCAACGTCTGGGACGTACCCGCGATGTGCCAACCCGTATGAATGTTGAAGTGTTGTCGGTGCTCGAGCTTTTGGATCACGCAATCTGGATTACCGATCCGGACTCCGGGAGTATTGTTTGGGCCAATCGTTCCGGGGTGGAAATGTGGATGGCCAAGGATATCGAGGATTTGAGTAAGCGGGGTCAAAATCCTTCACCCACGATTCGCGCGACATTGGCGCAGCTTCGAGACACGGTGGCGTCGGGCAAGCGCGTCAAGCAGGAGCGGACGATTTTCCCGCTCGGTCAGGCGCGGCGAATCGAAATGAACATTGGTCGATACACGTTTGCGGATGGTCGCATTGGATTGTTGGTGGAAGCCCGACCTGTGGCGACGCTGGATCCGGAGATGGTTCGAGCGGCCGAGGCGGTTCGTTTCGCGCCCATTGTCGTCATTACGTTTTCGCGCGATGGATCGATGATTCAGGCCAATACATTAGCCCGACAAACCTTTGGAAATACATTTACTTTGCAATCGATTTTCGTAGCCTCACGCGACGTTGCGGATTTGTTGGCGCGCACGGAAACGGGCGAGTCGTTCGTACGCGACGTTCGGCTCGTGACGACCGCGGGGCAACGTTGGTTTTCGACGGATATGCGGAGGGTTCTCGATCCCGTCACGGCGGGCACGTCCATTTTGATGAGTGCGCACGACATGACCGCGCGCATTGAAGCGGAGCAAGCGAAGGAGGACCTCGTGAGCATCGTGAGCCACGAGCTTCGTACGCCGATGACCGCGATCAAGGGCGCCATTGATTTGCTGGCCGGGGGCATGGCCAAAGACGATGAAGCGCTTTCGCAGGAATTATTGCAAATTGCGGCCGACAATACGCAACGCCTCAATGCATTGGTGGACGATCTCTTGGACGTACGCAAATTGACCTCCGGAAATCTGTCGGTGGAATGCAAGCCTTGCGATTTGGGCCAATTGATGCATTCGACGGTCGCATTGCAGACCCCGGCTGCGCAAGCCCGAAACGTGAAGCTCGAATGTCGCATGCAAGGGCCATTGCCGGTGCACGTGGACGCCGGGCGTATTCAACAAGTCCTGCTGAACCTCATCTCCAACGCGCTCAAACACACGCCTGGAGGCGGCCGAGTCGTTGTCGAAGGAGAACTTTTGCCCGATTGCGTGCGAGCATCGGTCACCGATGACGGCCCGGGAGTTCCGGAGGGATTCCGCGATCGTATTTTTCAGCGTTTTTCCCAGGCGGATTCTTCGAGCACGCGATCGAATTCCGGCACCGGCCTCGGTCTGTACATCGCCAAAACGCTCGTTGAAATTCATGGCGGCGAGCTTGGATTCGATGATGCCGCTCACGGAGGCGCGATATTTTATTTTCGCCTTCCGCGGTGGGAACCCGAGGCCAATAAGAATGACGTCGTGGCGGACGTCAAACAGTAATTTTTTTCCAATCGCCTTTTCGATACGCCAAACCAAGCCAAATCGAACGCACGATCCAATCGGCCGTGCTGCCCATCCAAACGCCGACCAGGCCCAAGTTCCATTGAATCGCAAATAGCCAGGTCAAACCTGTCCGAACAACGAGAACGCCGAGGATCATCGCCCCGAGCACCGTTCGCGTATCTCCCGCGCCGCGCAACGCCATCGCAATGACCATGGCAAACCCCATGAACGGCTGAGCGATTGCGGCGACGCGCATCGCGGGCACGGCGGCGGAGATGATTTGCACGTCCGGCGTAAATGCCGATACGAGCACGCCGGCCATCGTGAGCAAAACAAAACTCACGACACACAATGCGCCGACGGCCATCACCGCGGAAATCATTCCGGCTCGGGCTGCGTCATTCGGTTCGCGTGAACCAAGCTTTTGTCCGACGATCGCCCCCGCAGCAATACCAAAACCATCCGCCGACAACCACGAAATCGATTCGAGGCTCACCACCGTTTGATGCGCGGCCAAGGCGACTTCACCGAGGAGCGCAATCATGGCCACGTACGCCATGTATCCGGCATGATATGCCAGCTTTTCCCCAAACGCCGCTCCGGAGACGGAAAATACGCGCCGTAATGCTTCTCGAGCTCCGACAAACCCCGCAGCGCGCAAGGGCAAAGGGCTCGAGGAACGCATCAATGCCGCCGTGAGCAAAATAGCTTCGATCGAGACCGTCGTCGAATTCGCGATCGCGGCTCCGCGGATACCCATTTCCGGAAAACCGAACAATCCAAAAATCAAGATTGCATTGAGCGCCAAATTCAAGACGTTTCCCACGCCCGCCACGACCAGCGGGGTTCGCGTATCGCCCGCCGCTTGCAATGACGCCGCCGCGATCGCTTCAACGAGGAAAAACGGCAAAAATGGACTCGCGACACGCAAATACGCCCCGGCCTGAGCTTGCACGGAATCACCCGCGCGAGGAAACATGCCGTGCACGAGCGGCCATTCGGCAAAGTACAGGACAAACCCGAGCCCGATGCCCAAAACAAATGCGAAAAGAAGCGCCGCCCGCGCCGCTCGCGCTGCGGCAAGCGGATCACCCGCACCGATCGATCGCGCGACGACCGCGAGTGTTCCCGCCGAAAATGCCGTCGCCACCGAATACACGGACCACACGAGGCTCCCGGCAATTTGCATCGCCGCCAAAGACGTCGCCGAATATCGCCCGAGCATCATTCGGCCGACGAGAAATACGAGCGTAATGAGCAACGTGTGAGCAATCGCCGGCCACGCCAACGCCCAAACCTGCCACGCAAGCCCGCGATCATCCAACCGACCGACCGGCGTCTCGGGGCGAAGAATGGCGCTCACGAGCCCCCACGTGACACGCGCCGGACGATTCGGCAAGTTTGTACGGGACGTCGGGGAATCAACGACCGTCAGATGACCCGCGACATTCGGACTCGTTTCGAGGTAAGGTGTGCCCATGCAAATCGGTCAACGCTTGGGCTCGCTGGTTGTCTCCGACATTCGTGCAATGACTCGCGCTTGTGATGCCGTCGGAGGTATCAACCTCGGACAGGGTGTATGCGATCTTCCAACACCGGCTCCGGTCGCCCAAGCAGCGATCGCAGCCATCGAAGCAAGTGTTGCCATTTATACAGCGCCGGAAGGCATTGCACCTTTGCGTCAAGCCATCGCGGCGGATCTCGAAAAACGTTATGCATTGCGTTACGACCCTGCATCGGAGGTCGTGGTGACGTCCGGGGCGACGGGAGGTTTTGCGGCGACGTGTTTGGCGTTGCTCGAACCGGGCGATGAAGTGATTCTGTTCGAGCCTTATTACGGGTATCATTTGAATACGGTGATTGCGATGGGGCTCGTGCCGGTGCTGGTCCCGACGCGTCCGCCGGAATGGGATTTCGATCGCGAAGCGTTTGTCCGGGCTATTTCCCAAAAAACGCGGGCGGTGGTTTTGTGCACACCGTCGAATCCCAGCGGGAAATTGTGGACCGCCGAGGAGCTCGATTGGCTGGCGGATGTGGTCGAAGCGCATGATTTGACGGTGATCACAGACGAGATTTACGAGCATATCGTCTTTGACGGGCACGAGCACGTGCCTATGGCGACGCGCAAGAATGCCCGGAAAAACACGGTATCGATTGCGGGGTTTTCCAAGACGTTCGCGGTGACGGGTTGGCGTCTGGGGTATTTGACGGCGCCTCCGGATGCGGCCAGGCGCATTACGATTGCCCACGATATGCTGTACGTTTGTGCGCCTACGCCATTGCAGCACGCGATGGTGGCGGGTTTGGCGATGCCCGAATCGTATTTCAAAGGCATCGGCGCGAGTTACCAGAAAAAGCGCGACATTTTATGCAGCGCGCTCAGTGATGCCGGATTGAATCCGTACGTGCCGCGCGGGGCGTATTACGTGCTCGCGGACATTCGTCGCTTGGGCAAGAAGACGTCCAAAGAGGCCGCCATGGAGCTTCTGGACAAACTCAAGATCGCCAGCGTGCCGGGAACGTCTTTTTATCGGGATCCGGTGGGCGAAACGATGTGTCGTTTTTGTTTTGCGAAAGACGACGACGTTTTGGAGGAAGCGGCGCGACGTATTCGAGCGTGGTTCTAAAAAAACTTTCGCGTCAATTCATTCGATACGTTGCAATAGCGCTCCGTCGGCGTGTTTGGATTCGTAAGTTGCTTCCATCGTCACAGAGGCTCCGGGTTCTATCGTACGCACGCAGTAAAACGTCTTGGACACCCGAATACAATCTCCCACGTACATGCCAAACAAAAGCGGTTCCGGTTGAGAACCCCACCAGTTCTTTTCTTTGAGTGCCGATTCGGGAACATTGCACGCCATTAAAAAATCCCCTATGGGACCCTTGTCACGAGGGTGAACACGAATTTGGTCCAATTTAACATGGCAATCATCGATCCGCGCGATTTTGCCTTGCTCCATGGTAATGGCCGAAGGTTTGGCCTGGTCGCAGCCCGGGATGATGATTAGAAGAGACATCACCGCAAGCAACCGGGAAAAACGCATCGTCGATAGGAAATTCATTTGCACCCCGCAAAATCGATGGTTCCTGGTTCACAGTCGACGCAACGTTGCAACACTTGGCTGCAACACGCACGACACCCGGAACGATCCGAAGCGTGATCGCAGCTGTTGTCACACAATGGAGCGCTGCTCTCTACAGCGCACGGGATCTTTGCATTGCGTAGCGGTGACCGTCGGTCCACAAGCGACCAACATTGCGCTTACACCTAATCATGCTCCACCAGTGAATGAAACGCATGGCGTAGCGTAATGCCCGGCGCACGACGGGTCAACAAACATTTACGACCGCGTATCAGTCAGCCATCAACGGCGCAAGCCTCGTCCGCAAATTCATCACGGCGCCTTCGCCCTTGATCGAACCTTCAATCCGTTTGTCCGAACCGATGCCATTTTCGGTTGGCACGACGAACAGCGGAATCATCTTCGATGCATACCCCGCCCGGGCCAAACGTTCCGCGTCGACGTCCAAATCGAATTCCACCATGCGTACGTTCGGAAAAACTCCATCGAGCTCTCCCTTGACCGCCGCATCGTGAAATCGTTGGCAAGGTTCACACCACGTCGCCCCGACATACACGAGCAGTCTTTTCTTATCGGCTTGGGCGCGTTCGAGTTCCCGCTTGACCAGCGTCGCCACGTCTTCCCCCGGCGGCGCTTTGATCCATTCAATGCGCTGAGCCGCGGTATTTGCCGTCGTCGCAGGCAAGGGTTCTTTGTTTACCGGCGGCGGATCATTGGTACATGCGGCGAGAAAAACCGCAGTACCCAAAACGTGAACGAACCTTCCGCGCATGAATAGCCCCGCCAAACCCCTCAATGCACCCCGCCCACGAGCCACGCATATCCGGGCACCAGCACCTCTTCCGGTGATGCCCCGCCTTGCGTCGCCGAAGACGTCGTTCCTCGAGCATCCGTCGACATGCGGAATCCGTGATCGCCAAAGACGAAGACCAGCGTCCGCGGTGGCGAGCTTTCGACGAACTTCGCCACCACTTGCGACGTTTCATCCGCAATCGCTCCGAGTCGCTCGTCAAAGGCCGGACCCACGCCACGCAATCGCGCCTCGACCACATCCATCTTGAAGATTTCTTTGTTGCCGAGTCTTTCTCGACGAACCGTCGTCAACGATCGACCGCGAATCACATCCGGCTCCGGCGTCATTTCCGCCATCGGCTCGCGAAGCCCTTCCGGCCCTTTCGCCAACAACATCGATTGCACCTGCGTCGTCGACGGCAAGGCGCTCCAAAGAAGCGTCCGATCCACACATACCGCTCGACCTTGCAATGCAGGCTTGAGGCGACTCATGACGCGTTCACCCAAATCGAATCGCATCGAATCGACCAGCAACAAGCGCACGGCGCGGGCATTGTTCAATCGAGCAATACGGGCCGCAACTTCAGGCGCGTCGAGCACCATCACGGGACGTTTGCCCGTCGCGCGAATCGCTGCAAATCCTTCCGTATAACTGTGCTCGAAGGACGAACGGAATCCGTCGACGATCTTTTGCACTGCGCCGTCCGCTTGACCTCGCGCCAAGGCCCCGAGCAGCGGCATGTAACGCGTCGCAAAGAGCCGATCGATCAAACCCGCGGGCTTCGGGCCTTTGGCTGCATCGAGGTCCATGGCAAACGCTCGCCATTCCGACGACGAGAGCACTCGTTCGAGCGCCGAGGGTGTCGGCGGAGGAGACGAATGCGTCGCCAAATCCGCAGGCAAAGGCGGAGGCGGCGGCAACGTATCCGACACGTACGTGGGTTTGGCCGGAGGAACCTCGGCTTCGCTCCGAGCGGCGGCATCGAGCGGGGACAAACCTCGCACGGTCCGCTTCGCGGAAGGTTCGGCGGGAATCGACGACGCCTGTTTGGTTTGTCGCGGCTCAATCACGGGTGCCGGAGGAGGCGGCGGCAAGGGCTGGTGTGCAGGAGGCGCTTCCGCATTTGGACGGCAATCCAAATCCACCACGGTCGAAGGCGAAGACGGCGGCGGTTCAGTCGGGCGATTGACTGGACGAACTCGCAGACGGCCATTGCCGGGAGCTCGTGCAGGCGCAGCTGCGGGCGCCGCCGCTTTGACCTCGGGCTCCTGCGTCTGCGTGAGAACGCTCAGCGCTTCGGTCGTTTCCGGACTTTCTTCGACGGGCGGAGCGGAACGAACGACCGCGCGAGCATCGGAGACCATCGGGCGACGCGTGGGAATCGCATCCGCGACAAACTCGTCGAGGCGCATGGGCGCCAGGATTCGCAGACCTCGATCGCCATCTTCGAACACGAGCGCCACGGCACCTGTTTGGGCGGCATCGCCAAACGCGGAAACGACGGCACTATCGACGAGGTTCAACGTTGACGAACCATCCGTGAGCGTCGTCAGGGACGGCAACACGAGCGCCAAACCGGCAGCTCCGAGCGCTCGCGTGCGCGCCAGCTGATCGCGCAACGACGCCGCCGCGTCCACATCCGCAGGCACGTTGGGCGGCGGAGCGCCGCGCATGGCCAACGCGCTTTCCACGGCCTCTTCGACGGCTTGCCGCAAACGCCCCGGCATCGGACAACGCGAAACACTGGCAACGACATAGCCGCGGCCGCGCAGGTCGCCGAGCATCTCGGACTTACGCGAAAGCGCGATGAAATGAGCGCCAAACGTGGGTTTGTGGGACGTGGAAACGGTCGGAGAGGCTTGCACCAAGCGCATGCCGACACCCATGCCAGAGACTTGGTCGAAGGGGCGAATTTTTGACGACAACTTTTTTGGACCCGGCGATATTTCCCGATGGAGACGCAGACATGCATCAATCTTCTCGACGAACCTACAGGCTTGCTCTTGCAACTTTCTTGACCGTCCTCGCCGGCTGCTCGGATCCGGTCAAGACAAACCCCACCCCGACCGACCCGTTCGGACCGATTGGCGATCGCGCCGACCTTCCCGTTGCGGAACGTATCGCCATTGAAAACCTCGGCGCGCCCGTGGACGTGGTGCGCGACAAAGACGGGCGGCCACATATTTATGCTTCGAGCATCGAAGACGCGATGCGTGTGGAAGGATTTTTGGTGGCGCAAGATCGGCATTTGCAGGTCGAGTTTTTCCGCCGCGCCGCCGAAGGACGGCTCTCCGAGATCCTGTCGGATGCCGATGCGAGCCTCATTGATACGGATATTTCGTTCCGGCATGTCGGATTGCATCGCACGGCGAAAAAGCAATATGCAGCGCTGACGCCCGAGCTGAAGAGCATCGTGGACGCTTATGCCGACGGCGTGACGCAATATTTCCGCTTGTTGCGCAGTCGAGAAGCGGCGCTTCCGGCCGGTCTTTTGTTGATTTCCGCCGACGCATTCACGGACTTCACCGGCGAAGACGCGCTCGCGATCGCTCGATTGCAGACGCATTCTTTGTCTTATGACGGAGACAGCGACGTCTCGGCGACCTTGACGCTCGATGCGTTGAAAAAGACGTTTTTGAGCAGCTCGCCGGATCCGAAAATCGCGTCGCGCAGCGGAATGGCGCAGGATGTTTTCCGATTTGCGCCTTGGGATCCGGCGACCACGACGACGGGGTATCCGATGGGGGTCGGGGGCGTAAAACCCACGAACAAAGCCCCGGAGATCCCGAATTTGGGCCCACGAACGGAACGATATCGAGCGGGATATCGTTGGTTCAAGGACTTGATTGCGCCCGAGGGATCGGGCTCGAACAATTGGGCGGTTCAATCGACGCGCAGTGCGACGGGACATGCGCTCGTCGCGAGCGATCCGCATTTGTCGTTATCGGCGCCGGCGGTGTTTTGGCCGGTATCGATCGACGTCACGTCCGCGGATCCGGCCAAGCAATGGAAGGTCGGAGGCATTGCGTTCCCGGGCATTCCGGGGATTATTTTGGGGCATAACGAGCATATCGGGTGGGGCTCGACGACGACGGGTTACGACGTCACGGATGCTTATGCCGAAACGCTCACGCCGGACGGCAAAGGCGTCACGTTTAATGGCAAAACCGTGGCGCTCGAGACGATCGACGAAGTGATCGGTCTGCAAGGAGGCGGGTCGTACACGTATCAGGTGCAGGTGGTGCCGCATCACGGGCCCATTTTGCCGGAAATTACGGCGGACCACAAAGTTTTGCCGCTCGATCCGGCCAAAGGTGCGATCAGCATCAAGTGGACGGGGTATGAGCCGACGACGGAGGTCGAAGCTATTTTTGGATTGCTTCAGGCGAAAAACGTGGACGAAGCGCGTGAAGTCATGAAGAAATTCAAGGTTGGCGGGCAAAACTGGATGATCGGGGATACGCAAGGAAATATCTTGTGGACGTCGCACGTCAATCTTCCCAAACGAGCGCCCGGAGCATTGGCGTGGGATCCGGCAACGCAAAGCGGAACATTGCCTTCGTTCGTTTTACCGGGCGATGGAACGGCGGAATGGACCGGGTTTTTGGATAGCAATTTGGTGCCTTGGGAGAAAAACCCGGCAGCGGGATATTTGGCCACGGCCAACAACGACAACATCGGCGATACGCTCGACAATGATCCATCGAATGGCAAATTGCCGGACGGCAGCCCGATGTACATCGGAGCGGATTACGATTTGGGCTTCCGCGAAGGGCGCATCAAAGAACGTTTGTCGAAACTCGACAAAGCCACGCCGGAGGATCTGGCGAGCATTCAGGGCGACGTTCGTTCGGCGATGGGTGCGCGTCTGTCACCCGTGTTGATCGCATCGATCGACAAAGCGGAAGCGGAGAAGAAAACCCCGGGAACGCATGCGGATTTATCGGCGATCGTGATGGATCCTTCGTACGATTCGGCGAAAATCGCAGCGATCAAGGATTTGCTGACGAAATGGGGCATGGAATCCGATTACGAAGCGGCTTCGGGTATGGATCCGGCGACGAACATGCCTTTGCCCGAATCCGGGGATACGGCGAAGGAAGTACGCGCGGCGCAAGCGACGCTCGTGTTCAACACGTTCCTCGTGCGCCTGCTCAATCGCGTCTTCGCGGACGAATTTGGTTTGGCGGGACGACAGGTGAGCAGCCAAATGCGCGCCAAGGCCATCCTGTCGTTGTGCTTGAACGATCCGACGAAATTGGCGACGTACGACGCTTCGACGGGACAAAGCATTCTTTGGGACGACGTGAACACGCCCGAGCAGGAATCGAAAGACGAACGGATCATTCGCGCCTTGCTCGACGCGATGGACACGTTATCGAAGAATGTCGGGCCGAACGTTGCGGATTATCGGTGGGGGCAATACCACACGATTCGCTTCGAGGCGCTCGTGCCGATATTCACGGCGTTATCGATTCCGCCGGGGAGCAACAAAACGTTTCCGGACGGATTCCCGCGGCACGGGGACAATTACGCGGTCGACGTGGCGGGTTTTTCTTTCGGGAGCACGCCGGGACAAATGCCGAATTTCAAGTATGGTCACGGGCCAACACAAAGGTTCGTGATCGATATGGATCCGGCGGGACCGAAGATTTGGAATGCGTTGCCGGGCGGAGCGATCTGGGATTCGCAGAATCCGCATTTCGCGGACCAAGCGGAGCTCTGGCGCCGCAATGAAACGCACGCGGTACCGTTTGCTTTGCCGGACGTCATTGCAGCGGCGGAAAGTCGCCAGGTGATGATGAAGAAATAAGGTTTGGGGTGTAAAACGACGAGGCTGCGCTTTGGGGGGAGCGTGGCCTTGTCGTGAAACAGTGGGATGCTGATGAGGAGCAAGGATACGCCCAAAATCTTCTTGACACGTTTGTCCGCGTCCTGTAACAATCATTCACATGTCGCCACTGCTCCTCACATCGGCCGCTACTCTTGCGGAAGAACGAGATCCAATTTGGGAAGCGATGCTCGCATCGCCCATCGTCGAAGACGACCTGAGTGAGGACGAACAGGCGGCGTTTGAAGAGGGAATGGCGGATATTCGTGCGGGTCGCGTTGTTTCGCGCGAAAAGATACTCGAAACCGTGGAACGGTTGCGCATTGAGCAGGGTGAATGAGCTGGGATTTGGTCTGGTCGGTCGCGGCCGAACGGGATCTGTACGAACTCCCTTGGCGGGTCGCCGCGAAGATCGACGCGGAAGTCATGCATTATGCGGCAACCGGACGCGGCGCCGAGCGTTTGAGTCCAACTGATCCTCGACGTATGCGTCTACGTGTTCCAGGTGCCGAAGCACAAATCTATTTGAATCGAGAAGAACGTATTATCTGGGTTGTACGCGTATTTCGACGAACGCCCAGTTAGCAACATTGGGGCAGATCCAAGGCTCAACGGCGCAATCCGGCAATAACCTCCGGCTTCACGACTTTGCCCAATGCGTTCCGGGGCAAACTGTCCACCACGTGCACGTCCCGCGGCACTTTATACGCCGCCATCCGCTCTTTCGCCCACGCACGTAATACATCGCCCGCGCATTCGTGCGCTCGACCGGGCGCAGCCACGACCACCGCAACGACCCGTTCGCCCCATGTTTCATCCGGCAATCCCACGACGGCCACTTCCGCCACCGCCGGGTTTTCCCGCAATGCCTCTTCAATCTCGAGCGCCGATAATTTGTAGCCGCCGCTTTTCAAAATATCCACGCTCGTTCGTCCAAGCAAACGCACGTATCCGTCCGCCGATATCTCCGCCACATCTCCCGTACGAAACCAACCGCCTTCGGCAAACGCTTCCCGCGTCGCTTTTTCCAAACCCAAATACCCCTTGAAGACGCTCGGGCCGCGAATCCACAATTCTCCCGTGCCGGAAGTGACCTCATTGCCCGCTTCATCGACCAGCCGGCTTTCCACGGTTCGTAATGGTTTGCCCACGGAACCCGGACGACGTCCCAATGGATCGATCGGATTCGACGCCCCCACGCCAATTTCGGTCATGCCAAACCTTTCGAGCGGCACCCAGCCCGTGATCGATCGCCACCGTTCCGCCAACGTCACCGGCAATGCCGCCGAACCGCTCGTCGCCAAGCGCAATTTCTTTGCGCCCGCGGCCCAACGTTTTTGCGTGGCTTCATCCGCCGCGTCGAAAGCCTCGAACAATTTTTGATACATCGTCGGCACGGCCATGTACGTCGTCGGAGGGTTTTGCCCAGCAAACTCTTCCCATACGCGGCGAGCGTCGAATTTGGACAGCATGCGCGTCGCTCCGCCGGACAAAATGGACGTCATCAGCGAAATGCCGAGTCCATGCAAATGATGTAATGGCAGCGCGTGCAACAAAAGGTCCGTCGTTTGCCAAACCCACGCCTCTTCCAAAAGCTGCGCTTGAATGGCCACGTTCGCATGCGTAATCATCGCGCCTTTGGGTTTTCCCGTCGTGCCACTCGTGTAGAGGAGCAAAGCCACGTCGTCGGCATTTCGCGGCGAGACATCATCGACATACGAATGGGTTTCTCGGAGCGAACCAATCGGAAGAACTCGCCGCCCCTCGCACAACAATGCGGCACGCTCGCGTAAATCATCCGATACGATCACCATCGTGGCGTGTGCGTCCCGGCCAAACCACGCCAGTTCCGGCGCGGGGTATTGCGCAGACAGCGGCAAAACGACACCTCCGGCCAACAAAATTCCGACAAACGCTTCGAGCCACCTCGCTCCGGGCGAAGCAAAGAGCGCAACGACGTCACCATCGAGCGACGCACGGCCATCGAGGAGCGTCGCGCGAGTGCGCAGGGCGCCATCCCACAAATCGGCAAAGGTCCGAGATTCGTGATCATCGGCAACAGCGAGGCGTTGTTCGTGTTTTCGAGCTTGAAGACGCGCAACGAGGGGCGACGACATGGCGGAACGATCGCAGCGCGAAGGCAAAACTGCAAGATGTGCGTCATTCTTTTCTCGATCGGCCGTTCTTTGGGTACACTGCGCGGCATGTTCGTGTCTCGATTCGACGTTCTCGCTTCGTGTGCCCTCGTAATTGCCCTTGGTTCAGCTTCCATCGGGTGTGACGAGGGAAAACCTTCGGACCAGCCGGGGGCGAAAGCCAGTTCGGCGCCAAGCGCATCGGCCGCAAAGGAAGCGGCGCCTCCGCCGAAGCCCAAGACAGTGCCGGCGCTGATCGTGGATTCGATGGGCCCGTATTTGGGCATCACGCGCATCGACGTGAAGGCGGAGAATTGGCGCGAGAAAATGGCGACGGTGATCAAGGATTTTCCGATCAAGCCGGACGAACCCGTGACGGTGGTGGCGGAAAAGCGCGCGGCGACGCCTTATGTGGCGGCGCTGGTGGATGAGCTGGGCAAAGCGGGCGCGACGAAGGTCATTCTCAAGACGGACGGTCGCGATGATGTGCCGAAGGAACTGACGGTGGTGCCGCCGAGCAAAGTATCGGCGCCGCCGGGGTGTTCGGTCGTGGTGAGCGTGCTCAAGGATTTGTCGACGGCGGTTTGGCCGGTCAAAGGGGCGACGGCGAAGAAACAACGCAAAGGTTTGGCCGGGCCGGATTTGTCGAATACGGCGGATACGATCAAGAAAGACTTGGCGGCGTGTGATTCGTCGTATGCGTTTTTCTCGTCCGATGATGCGATCGGCTGGGAAATGGCGTACAACTTGGCGGGCACGTTGAAAGTCGTGGACGACAAGAGCGAAAAGAAGCGCATTGAAACGCTGGTGTTATTGGCGGATGCGCCGGTCGCGGGCCGAGCGATTACGCTCGCGAAGTAACGGCGTCGCTCATGCAAAAACGTCGTCCGCAGATGACGCGGACGTGGCGCGCGATATCCACGCATCGAGCAACGCGGGCTCTTTGCATAACGCGATTCGTTGGCGCGCCGCCTGGTCGACGGTGAGTCCTCGTGCTCCAAGAATCGTCAACAATGCCGAGGACTTGCCTTCGACCACACCTTCCGCGTGTTTCGTTTCGCCATAATCGCGAGCTTGCTGAATTTCGTCCATGACCTTGCGGTAAGCTTCGAGTTCCGTTTTGGAAAACGAGGCTTCTTTGGCGAGCTCCAGCGCGTCGCGTATCGGACCCTGCGGCAAATCCTGCGGCAATTGGTCGAGCTTCGGGGCGTTCACGAAAAGCCACGCCCATAACGCCGCACCACTTTGAGGTTTTTCTTTCGGGACCTTGGGCAATTCCAGGAATGCATATTGAATTTGCATCAGCTTGCGATTGCCCGTGGTCTGTTCCACCAATGCAAAACGTGAATGCATCGGCATCCGAGCTTCGTTCAGTTTGTCTTGCTCGGCATCCGGCCAAAGCTCGAAATCACAGATCGCAATGGCCACGACGTCGACCAATTTCGTATAGGATTCGCCGGCCTTCAATTGCGAGACATACGCCTTGCTGCCGTTGTAGACCATACGGTTGAGAAAACCCGCCATGTGCACGAGCTGCATCTCGACGATAAAAACCGCTCCGCCCCGTTCCCTGCAACGTACATCCAAGATCGACAGCTTCAGGCCCGGCACCAAGGGCAATTGCTCGCTGGGAAGGTATTCGATGGCTTCGATGGTTCGTTCGCCGGTTCGCTCGAGCAAGTCGTTCAGCAAGCCGCGGAGAATGTCGGGATGGGACGCAAAGATGCGACGAAAGACGAAGTCGTTCTTGAGGTCCGCGAACACCATGTCCCGTGATTTGCCGCAGTTTGAGGCGGAATGCAAACGGAGTTTTGTTGGGGGTTGACGTGCTTCGAACAGGCTGGATTTCAGGGCGTTGCGAGCGTGGCGCTGCGCGCGAGGCGGAAGCCGACCGTCGTACTGGACGAATCTGCTCTATTTGCGTAGCGACATGCGGCACGCAGAAACCTGGCATTCGAGTCCCAATCACCGCCACGTAAAACATAAAGAGGATTTACTCGAACCGGCACAGCGACAGCTGTGTCCCGTGCGCTCGCTGGGTCACCTGCATAATAATTGAATTCGTCGCGACACCATTCCCAGACATTGCCCAGCATATCGTACAGTCCCCAGGGATTTGCCGCCTTCTTCGCAACAGGATGGCTCATTGCTCCCGAATTCCCCGAATACCACGCAATATCTTCGAGGTGCGGCGCTCGAGTTTCCTGTTCGGGCAGTAAGTCTCCCACCCATGTCGCTGTCGTAGTGCCTGCACGACACGCGTATTCCCATTCCCGCTCCGTTGGCAAACGAGCGTCAAGTCCAGCCACGCCTTGATTCAAGCGTCGGCAAAACGTTTGGCAATCATCCCATGCCACCGGTGTCACGGGCTGTGTAGCCTCCTTGAATTGGCTTGGGTAAGTGCCCATAACGATTTGCCATAACTCTTGGGTAACCGGAGTGTCGGATAACCAGAACCCATTCGCGACTTGTACCCTATGCTGAAATTCGTCCTCATATCGCCCCACTTCGTTCTCCGGCGAACCCATCATGAACGTGCCCGGCGGAATCCACCGCATTCGTTGGACGACGTTGTCCACGGCAAACGATTGAAACGTTCCGAATTTGTCGTGGCCCCATTCAACGGCAAAGGGGTCGGGGAATTTTTTGGGGGTTCGTGTCATGGGTTTTCTTTTCGTTGCTCACTCGGAGTAATGAGAAGCCGAAATCCGATACCCTCCAGTTGAATTTCTGGACCATACGCGCGACGATGCGCTGCGCGAATAAAACGAGAAAAGCTGGCCCAGCATCCACCACGCAACACGCGTAATATTCGAACTACGGGGGATTCGACCCAGCTTGGGTCGCTTACTTGCCGGTAGTCTTCGTATATGTCGCGAACCCACTCATATACGTTCCCGAGAGTATCATACAATCCGAATGGGTTAGGGTTCTTCAAAGCGACAGCCTGCGTTTTACCCTGTTGATACTTATGCCCATTCTCCCGCTGTTCGTGTTCAGTGATGCAATTATCGCTGTACCACGCGATCGGATTGAGCAACAGCACATCATTGTTGACACGAAAATCGATATCTCCCACCCACGTCGCAGTCGTGGTGCCAGCACGACAAGCATACTCCCATTCAATTTCCCCGGGAAGTCGCGCGTTAATTGCGGACAATTGCTCGATAAATTGTTGACAATCGTTCCAGTCTACATTTTCCACCGGCAGTTCATCCCCAACAAATAAGCTGGGATTTGATTGCATTACAGCCTTCCATAACGCCTGCGTCACGGGCGTATCGCCAAACCACCGACCTTCAATCAACGTCACCCAATGCTGCGGTCCCTCATTGTTAAATCTCCCCACCTCCGTCTCCGGCGAACCCATCAAAAATCGTCCCGGCGGAATCCACCGAAATCGCTGCACCACACCGCGAATGTCCGCGTCTGCCCATAACCCGAACTCATCCCGCCCCGCAGCCATCGTCCACGATTCCCGCACCCACGGCGAAAGGCGCACCGTACACCGATCCGTTCGCAATTCCACGGGTTCGTCAAGGTCAAACCATAACGTCAACCCCGGCTCCAAGCGATGCTCCTCCACCGTTTGTCCTCGCACCACCGTCACCCACGGACGCGATGCCTCGAACCACGCCAAGGGACTGCCCGGCCCTTGAATATACGAAGGCCATTCCGTCCCGCGTTCGTTCAAGCCAAACACCCACGACGCGCCCACTTGGCGCACCCACCAATGACGCGTTTCGCCGGGCCGCTCGAGTTTCCGCCGAATCGCCGCCGGATCAATTCCCCCGGGCGCCGCGACGCCTTGAAACGACGCCACCCACACCGTTTGCAAGGCCGGTATACGCTCGTAAATGGCCGCCGGCATTCCCGCCAACAACGCATGACCATATCGCTTCACCAGCTCAGCCCATTGCGGATCGTCCCCCGACGTTATGGCGCTTCCTTCGAGGCGCGCCGCAAATTCCAAGGCATCCCGCTCATCGCCCGGCGCCCGAACGTTTGGCGCGACAGACAACCACACGAGCGTCTCCGCGCGCAACAATTCCCGCGGCAATCCCTCGTGCCAATGCCGGATCGTCTGGCTCACGCGTTCTTTCAAACCTGCGTCATTTTCCGCAGCAAACGCATTACGCCATTTCTCCGCAGCGTCCGCATGCAGCACCATGCCCGCCGCATCCGCTCCCCGCACGTCCGCGTGATTCCACACGTCCGCTTCCGTCGACGCATCCGCTTGATCCGGCGGTAGAAGCAACCGCAACGCCCGCAAAAGCCCCGGCTGCACATACGCCGCCAGTGAAACGATTCTTAATAATTGCTCGGCTCGCTCGGACAACGTTTTGGTATTTTTGGATAAACCCGTTCCGTTGCGCGATCGACCTTGCTCCCAAGGAATCGCCCGCCATATTCGCGCCAAGCTGCGATTCCACCGTGCCGGACCCAGCGGCACCAGCGCCGACAAACCAATCTCCCGACGGCGCAAATGCTCGGCCGTGTTTCGCCAAGCCAAACGATCCGCGTCCGTTCCCAAACAACCCAAATCGCCCAGCACCAGCAAAGGCGTTTGGCCATCCAGACCAGCGTTGTCCACGAAATCGCCACGTCGCCTGAGTAACGAATTTTGCGTCGAAGCATCGAGCCGCCGAATGTCGAGGCCCCGTCGATCGCAGACCTTGTACAACAAGCGACAAACCTCGATTTGATCCGCCCAAAAAGGAATCAATCGGCGACTCCGATCGATCCAGATCGACAAACGCGCCGGCCATGCTTTTCGTTCGAGGCGCGGAATTCGCGTGACCATTTCCCCCTGCGCCACGCGATGCACCCATTTCGCCACATCCGGCTCGCGACTCGGCACAGTTGCCATCAATGCGTGCCGCAATCGCGGCCATAACTTGGACCACGGAGCCAACGGCGTCGGCTTCGGCGTCGCAAACAATGATTGCCCGCTTCCGTGAATGTCCTCCGGCGTCAAACCCTGCACTTCGTCATGCGTCGGCTCGGAAACGTCGGGTTCGTCCCGAAATGTCATGGCCTCGAAACGCCACAACGGCGTTTGCACAATCGGCGTTGGCTGCGGAAGCTCTTCCGACGTCGTTTTGGTACTTTCATCGGTATTGGGCAAGGAAAGTTCGTCCGGGGTCACCATTTCAATCGGCGGATCCGCTTCGCGCTCACGCACAAACCCGAGCGTTGCCGCGGCGAGCGCTCGGTCCCCGCGCGCAGTTGCCGCAAAAAGCCGCACCAAGTCCGCACGACTTCGGCCCGTTCGCTGAAACGACCCCTTCAATGCCGCGACTCCTGCGGGTGTTTTTCATACATGAACGATTTGATTTCGCGCAGCAATTCCAGCTGTTCCTGTACGCGTCCCGGGCATTGCTCGACCACCGCGCGTACCAGGTCGACGTATTCGGCAAGTCCCGGCGGAGCAAGATCCTCACGGCGATGTTTTTCCCGGTCGTGGGCCAATTGTTTTGCCGCTTCGAGAAGCACTGCGTCGCTGTTTTTCCCAAAATGAGCTCGTCCGCGGTCCATCAATTCGGCAATGAGTTTGTCCGTTTCGCGCGGCAGCTCCAAATGCAATACGACACAACGGCGCAAAAACGCGTCCGGCATTGCGCGTTCTTCGTTCGTCGTCATGATCACGAGCGGCATTTTCGCGGCATTCATGGCCACGGGCGCCCGTCCTTCCACATCGAATCGCCCGTGCCCCAATGCATCGAGCAATCCATTCGGCACCGAAGCATCGGCCTTGTCGATTTCATCAATCAAGACGACCGAACCCATGTCCGCCATCCATTCGGCAGGCGTGATCGGAATCATCGCATTCGACTTTCGCGCCTGTTTTTCCGCATCCGACCAATCGAACGCCCACCACAAGGGCCCCGGTTTGACGAAGTGGAGCACGTGCACGCGCTCCATGATATCCGCGCGTTGCGCATCATGCAGAGCACTCATCAATTGCGCCGTCGCCAATCGAGCCACAGCATCGAGCGTCCACAACAAATCGCGCGTTTCCGTACGTGCATCCACGGCATGCGCAAGAAACGTTCGACCCAGTAAAACCGCGGCGGCTCGCGCAAGCTGACTTTTGCCGATTCCCGGTTCACCGCGCACGAGCAGCGGACGTTGCGTCGCCAGAGCCGCATTCACCGCGAGAATCGATTTCTTGTCGATGACGTGAACTGATTTCGCCATGCCTCCGATCATGGGCAGCGGAACTTCACCTACGCGCGACACTTCAATGAATGCTTGGGCCATATCTGTCTTTCCGAACGTCACCGTTTGGCGAGGGGCTTTTGGATTTGCACGACGACTTTGATTTCTTTACCGAATTCTTTGGGTCCACCGAGCAGCCGAAATAACCGCAAATGCGGCAGTTTTGCAGCGCAAGCTCGACCCAAATCGGTCCACAAACGATCCAAATCAACGCTCGTGTCTTTGCGCAACAAATGATCCACGAAGAGCAAATAATGCGGCAACCGCTCGGGATTGTCTTTGCGTGAAAAGTCGGCCAGCAATTCATTCACGAGCACGCAGGCTTCTTCGATTTCGTCATCCGTTTGCGTGGGGATTCCTCGATAATCCCGAAACGACCGAACACCGGGGACTTTTTCATCCACGATATCCTTGACCAGGGCGCTCACCGCGTGTTTTTCCGTATGGAAAAACGGCGCGAGCATCACGGAGGGCAGCGGAATCCGCGCGGTGCCGTGAGGATAGGGTTTTGCTTCGACCAACGAACACGCGCGTCCATCGGCGCCCGCGAGGATGACTTCGGCCATGGTTTCCGTACGCAAAGGAAGCTCGACAGACGAACGGCCTTCATCCAGGTTTTTCTTGGCCAAAATCAATACATCGCGCCAATCGATGGCCAGCGGCAAGGCTTCCCAGAGCAATTTACGCACGAGGTCCCGATCGGCGGGAGCGACATCCGGAGCCGCATCCAAATCGGCCAAACACGTGGCAACGGCACACGCCGAACGATCGAAAAGGGCGGCAACAATCGCGGCCATTGAATTCGCAGTTTCGAGCTTTTCGGCAAGTTTGGCACAAAGTACGGGGCGATTGTGCAATCGTTCGAAGAGGTCGGATTGACGCCGGTCGAGATCGTGAAAAAGAGGTTCCTTTTGCTCGAGCTTGGGTGGTGCATTCGATTTCGACGGGGCGGCTCCTTCTTGTGACGCTGGTTGTCCCACGATAAACACGTTTTTCGCGGAAATACCCGGACGGCAAAAGAGCTGCGGAACGTCTTCACCGGACAAATGGTGCAAACGAATCTCGTTTCGCCCCAAGGCAAACGCTTCTTCGACATTTTTCCCATAAGCAATGGCCCGGTAAAACGCCCTGGCAAAAGCAATCGCCGATTCGTCGCCGATTTCTCGGGAGGTACCGACGACGCAATCGACATGTTCGGCAATCGCTGCCGCTTGATCCGCCGTAAAACATGCATTGAGCACAACGCAACGCAAAGGTGCATCGCGTTTCAGAATGGACAGCAAATCCACGAGCACATCGCCGCGCAAATCAATGGCGGAACCCCGAGCATCTTGCAATAACAAACTGCCCATCGTGGCGTCGCGTTCGTCTTGCTCGTCCGGCGTAAACTCGCGCGATACGCTTCGTGTCGTCTCCCCGAGCGTGGGAAGCATTCCGGGGCGTTTCGAGCCGTGGCCGCTAAAGTGCAAAACGTGCGGGACGTGCGCCAACAGGAGGCTTTGTAAATCGCTCGGACGAACGGCGAGTTCGGCAATGAAGTCGAAAACGTCGCCCATGCCGGAAACGGCCAATTCACGCCTTATGTCACGAACTTCCGCGCCCAATTGGAGCTGCGTGGTGTCGCGGCCATTTGCGCCAAGGAAGAGGACTTTGGGCGTGGGCATACGGACGATGTTGAAAATGCCGGCCGTTGCCTGATGATTCCAGCAAATTCGTCCGGCAGAGAGTGGATAGGTGATACATGACGCTGCCGCTACGTGCCATTCCGTGTGTTCACGAGGGTTTGGAGCAAGAATCCATCTTGGCAAGCCTCCTCACCACCGCCAATACCCCCAATCCGCATACGTGCCCCCAGAACACGCCCGTCGCTATGCGCGTTCCGTGCCAAACCGGATGCAGCCCCAAATCCTGCGTGATCACGTCCGCCACCATGATCACGCTCGCGACAAACCCAACCACCAAACTCGCCCCAATACCCAATTTCGGCTTCGGCAATAGTCCCACCGTGCCAAACCCCAAAAATACACCATAACAACGACTGCACAAGGGCATCAACGTGCCAAACCATTCCATCGTTCGCGATGGTCGGTTGTGACATACCGGCGAAAATACCAAATACAATACCTCGCCAACACTCGCCGGAAGAATCGGTTTTACCAGAGTCACCAATCCCGGCGCGATCGCCAGAATCACCCCCACTACGCGCAAAACAACAATCAACCGCGATTCGCCGGCTGATTGCGCGGCGGAGGCACCGGCTTGCCCAGACGAGCCATCACTTGCTTCAAATCCTCCCATACCTCTTTTTTCGCCTCGGGCTGCCGCAACAAATACGCCGGATGAAACGTCGGCATCACCGGAATCATCCGATAC
>CAYSYX010000004.1:0-17502 GCA_964435055.1 uncultured Polyangium sp.
GCCCAAGGTGGCGCGGCATTGAAGGACCCGACCTCGAGCGCTTATTCATTTGCCTATTACGTGGACGTCGCCGGACGGGAAATTGCCCGAGCGCGACGTTATGGGCGACGTTTTGCCATTGTCACGGCCGTCGTCGAAGCGCCCGATCCGTCCCTCATGCCGAGCCAAACCCAAGTCGCGGATCGGTTGTTATCGACGGCCGACGATACCGATATGCTCGCCCGCGTCGATGAGAACGAGTTCCACCTGCTCTTGCCCGAGACGAGCGGTCTTGGGGCCCATGCTTGTCGCCGACGTATCCAGCGTATTGGTTTGGTCGATCGGCCCCTGGTGACGCGAGCGACGTTGCTCGTCGGTGGAGCCGCATTTCCGCACGACGGTCAAGACTTGGGCAAGCTGCTGCGCGTGGCCCGCGAACGCGCCGAAGCCAGTCGCGCGTCGGTGGTGCATCGCCTCGATGCGGACACGAGCACCATGCCGGAGCTGCTCGAGATGCTCACGTGGGAGACGGCGAACGCCGCCCCGGCCAAACAGATTTTCGCCGTGCGTCCCTTGGAGCTCGTCGAACCGGAAGCTCAAGCGCTCGTGCATACGATCATTGCGGATGCATTACGAGGCGGCCCGGTGATGGTTGTCGTAACGAACCACGCGAATTCGTGTTTGGGATCGGCGGCGCGAGCGGCCATTTCATCGCATGAAGAACACGTCACGTTTCATGGGCTGGATTTACGGTCCACACGCGGGTGCGCTCGAATTGAAGCGTTGGCGGTGATCGCCGAACATGGCGCGTATGCGCTCGTGACGCGAAACGACGATGGATTGTTGCATGGTGCGCATGCTGCGGATCCCATGCTGGCGGATATCGTTGCCGAACGGATGGGCCGCGCGGCGGGTGTACGGATTTTCGGATAAGGGCGGCGCATGTCACGACGCGTGCTTCTTGTAGACTCGGACGTCGATGCATTGGGCACGCTGGCTTCGGTATTGCGCTCGGTCGGCTTGATCGTCAGCATCGCGAGCGACGCCGATAGCGCCGTCGAATTGGCATTTCAGTTTCATCCCGACATCGTCATTGCCGGTCGCGAAATACATCGAGGCGGCGACGTCGGTTATGTCTTCCGCACCCGCGGGCAGCTGGCGGAAATCCCGGTGTTGTATTTGCTGGAATCGACGCACGAGGACGAGGCCTTGCCCGACGAGGTTCGTCGCGCCGATACCGATCAAATCATTACGCGCATCACGGGCATTACGCCGCGATTTTCCCGATTACCTCCACCTCAGCAAGACATTCGCGGCGACCTCGAGCAAGTGCCGCTCGTGGATATGCTCCAGCTCTTGGCGATGAACCGCCGCACGGGGGCATTGAGCATCACGGCGCACGAGGGCAATGGGGAAGTGCGTTTGGTGGACGGTCACGTCGTCGATGCGACGTATCGGCGATTGACGGGCGAGCGGGCGCTTTATCGATTGCTTGCCGCTCGCCGTGGTCGGTTTGCATTTTCCCCGGGCGATGGCCCGATCATTCGGCGCATTCAAGGGTCGACGAACATGTTGCTCATGGAAGCCATGCGGCAGGTCGACGAGCAGAATGAACGCCGCATGCGATTGGCGCCGAACGGCGAAGTGTTTGTCTTAACGGACCAAGCGACGAAGCTGAACATTTTCGAGGCCCCCGAGTCTCGGCGCATTCCGACGAACGCGCCGATGCGGAATCGATTGCTGGATTATTTGCATACGCCGCGGAGCCTCGAGGAAGTGCTCGATGAAATCGACGCCCCGGACCTCGAGATCTTCGACATGTTGTTGGATCTGCGCAAATCGGGGATGATTCAAACGATTGCTTTGTCGACGGTGACCGCTCCTTTGGCACCTCCGGAGCAATATGCTGTTTTGCGATCGATTGCGACGCGTCTCGAACGGGCGGGATTTGCACCTCCGCCGCGCATCGTCTTGGCGATGAGTCCGCAACGATTGCCGATGCTTGCGTATTCATTGCGGCGAATTGCGGATGTCGTGGCCTCGACGGAATCGCCGGCCCGAGCGCCATTGCCGCGATTGATCGGACGGCTTCTCTTGGGCGAGGGCGTTGAGGTTGCCGTGTTGGGATTGCCTGCGGACGAAGCTTATGCGCCCACGTGGGCGTTGGCGTTGCCCGGGTCCGCGGTGCTCGTGCGTATCGGGGACTTTCCGCGCGGTGCGCTCGACGCGTATTGCGAAGCGGTCGAGGTGCGGGTGCTCGACGCGGAGCAATTGGTGGGGGTGTTTGACCCGACGGTCCCGGCGCAGGTGGCGGGGTTGTTACGGGCGACGTTGGAGGCAGCGGCGGGCGGGTGACATTACGCAAGCTTTCTCAGAAATGCGAGAAGCGGTTCGTCTCGTACACACGCATCGGTTGAAACCCCGCCTGTTGCGTCGCGTCATTCATAAATATTTTCCCGCGGTTGATCTTCTGCTATGGTCGCGCCGCGTCCGCTACCCTGCGAGTCTACCAGGGCGCCAGGCCGAGGAGAATCGAACATCGTGGAATCGCAACGAAAGAAAATTGCCGTCATCGGTGGAGATGGAATTGGTCCGAGTGTGACGCACGAGGCCAGCTTGTTGCTCGAATTGTACCGAGACAAAGCAGGCTTGCCCATTGACTTGTGGCAACTCGACCTCGGTGCCGATCGATATTTGCGGGACGGCACGACATTTCCCAAGGAAATCCAGTCCACGATTCAGAACGAATGCGCCGCAGTGCTCCTGGGTGCGTTGGGTGATCCTCGCGTCCCGGGGCTCGAACATGCGCGCGATATTCTCTTCGGGATGCGTTTCGGCTTCGACCTTTACGCCAATATCCGCCCCGTCAAAGCCCTCTCGGATAGGCTCGTGCCGCTCAAGAATCGCACGACGAAACACGTCGATATGGTGGTATTTCGGGAAAATACCGAAGGCGTCTACGTGGGTATGGGCGGTCAATTCAAGCGGGGAACGCCGGACGAAGTGGCCATCAATGAAGACTTGAATACGCGCAAAGGCGTGGAAAGAATCATCCGCGCGGCGTTCGAGTATGCCAAGAAAAACGGGAAAACCAAGGTGTGCATGGCGGATAAGTCCAATGCCATGCGTCACGCGCACGAACTTTGGTATCGCGTTTTCGATGAAGTAAAACGCGAATATGCGGGCATCGAAGGACGGCACTTGTACGTCGACGCCTTGTGTTTGCTCATGATCCAGGATCCCTCCCAATTCGAAGTGCTCGTCATGAACAACCTCTTCGGGGATATCGTGACGGACCTCGGCGCGGCGCTTCAAGGTGGCTTGGGCATGGCGGCCAGCGCGAATGTGCATGCCTCCGACCCGACGCGTGTGGCGTTGTTCGAACCGGTGCATGGATCGGCGCCTCCGCTTGCGGGCAAGGACATCGCCAATCCCTTCGCCGCCTTGCTCACGGCCGGAATGCTCTTGACCTATTTGGGTTGGCCGGAAGAAGAAAAACGCATTGAACGCGTTGTATCGCAAGCCATCGACGACGGAGCCTGCACCGTGGACGTCGGCGGAAACTTGGGCACGCGCGCGGCAAGTGCGTGGGTCCGCGAGCGCGTCGCGAAAGAGCTGTAGGGGCGCGATTCATCGCGCCGTTGGTGCCGGTTCTTATGGCGTGATAAATCACGCCCCTACAAGACAAACCGTCAAACCGTCGCAAACCCTGATCAATCGTCAAAAACGCCCCGATACTCCGATTCCAGCGCTCGAAGGCCCAAGGTGCAGGCGTACGCCAACGTTATCGGCCTTCGTCGCCCCTCCTTCCGTCGGCTGCGTCGAATCGAAAAAATACGTAATCGCTCCGACCGCCGCCAGCGCTCCACCGAGTGCGGCTGCCGATAGCTCCACGATTTGGTAGCGACGCCCGTTCGTGACGGCAGTGTTGTAATCAGCCAGCTCGGATGGCAAAAGATGCTCGGTCTTCGTTTTTTCGAGAATCGCTTCGCTCGTTTGTTGCGCCCCGAATCGCAGTGCCCCATTGACAGCGGCGCCGACCAATGATGCGCCGGCCGCCCCGAAGAGCACATACGACACGATACGTTGACGCGTACGTTCGAGCGGCATATTCAACGTATTGGTTTGTCCGGGGTTTACTTGAATGGTGGCGTGATGCCCTTGAAACCCGAGCGATGTAATGGTGACCGTATGAGATCCCGAGCGAACTTCGACAGGTAGCCGCAAAGGGGCCACACCTGTGGGCCGGTCGTCGACCGTGATCGACGCGCCGGGGCGGGTGATGATTTTCAGGTACGCCGGTTCTTCTTTCAAAACGATCTCGACGGGCACCAGCGTCTTTTCGACCGCCACGACCTCACGCGTCTCCGTGACGTATCCCGGCGCGAAAACACGCACTTTGTGCGGCCCGAGCTTGACCACTTCGAGCACCGGAGATGCCGCGGGGTTCGCCTCGTCAATGCTGATCATGGCGCCCGGTGTCGACGTCGAAATCAATATCTTGCCCATGGATGCTGCGGCCTCGAGGCTCGATTCGACGGCGCTCTTGGTTTCTCGCGTCGCCAAAAGTTCAAGCTGTTCGAGGGCTTCCGTCGCATCGCCGCGTCGTCCGCCTTCGGGCACCAATTCGAGGTATTTGCGAAAATGCTCAATGGATGATTTCAAAAATTGCGCATCCTGCGTGACCAAGTATTGCCGTCGTTCCGCTTGCGCCAATGAAAACACCGCCTGCGGTTTTCCGCTCAGCGCGTAGGCTTCTTGAAATGATTCGACGGCTTCTTTGTACCGTCCCGCCGTATACGCTTGAACGCCCGCATCAAAAAGAATGCGCGCTCGGTCGAGTGTATTTTGTGCCGCCACGCTCACGCTCGACGTGGCAATCAGCAGCCCGATTGCCCAACGCAAAACGACGTGTTTCATGGATTCACCGGCATCGACCGATAATACACCAAACCATCTTCGGTTTGTAGAGCGATGTCGACGAGCCCGTCGGTGTCGAAATCGCCCAGCGCGATTTGTGTTGACGGGGGCAGATTGGGCACGGCTTTCAAGTCGAATTGACGGCTGCTGCGGACGACGCTCGTATACGTCCCGCTCGGCGAAGCAACCACCAAGCGACAACCGACCAATTCGGGTACGCACGCAAATCCGCTGATGCCGCCGGGTACATCGAAAACCTTGGGGTTTGTCGTATCCAAATTCCCCATTCCATCGCCCCAAAATGCCAGCAATGGCCCGGGCTCTTCGTTCGTGCCGGTGGACAACACTCCATCCAAATGCCCATCGCCGTCGATGTCATGGAGGGCGAATCGGTTGTCGATCGTCATTCGAGCCTTGAACGGCTGCTCGTTGCGCGGAAGAAACGTGTCGTCCACGTCATTGAAATCGCCGATGACCAAGGCGGCGCCATCCGTGATGGTTCCAAAAGGAGCAACCGCGACGACTTCGTCCGTGCCGTCTTCATTGAGATCTCCGGCGGCGATGAACGCACCATATCGAAATGAAACTTCGCTCGAATTGGTGGAGGAATGGAATCCCGTAGGCAATTCCTTGCCGCTTCGCGCGATATCTGCTTCCTCCCCCTCGATCGTCCAGAAGTTGAGCGCTCCGGTGTCGTGGTTGACTCCCAGCGACGTGATCTCCGCCGCCCCGCCCGCGAAATGTGCAATCGTCAAGGCAACGGGCACCGCGTGTTGAGTTTCATCCAGCAATGGGCGGGACGTATACAGTACGCGCGAACCGTTTCCCCGAAAAAGCAAAGCATGCCGCAAAAGCGTCATGGATTCATTGTTGGTCAATTCATGCTGATCGACGACGATCAAATCTCCAATGGCGTCGGGAGCAAGATCGTCCGCCGGAACATTGTGCACACATGCGCTCGCCAGTTGAGAGGTCGAATCCAATTCGCCCAAGCTCGTCAGTGTCTCCGGGGGCCCGTGCATTTTGCCAAAACCGACCTTCAAGACATTCTTCGATTCGTTGCTCGAGCTCGGAAACGCTTCGACGATCGCCAAATCCTTGATGAGGTCGCCGTCGAAATCTCCGGTCGTGAGATGAGCGATGGTGCCTTCCGTCGACAGCGTCGCCACATTGAACACGCCATTGCCGGCGTTGTTCAAAAACGTGCAATCGGTACTTTGTGACGAACCGGCCACGACGTCCGGCAATCCATTGGCATTGAGGTCCGTGATGGTTCCTGTCGTCCAGGCATCACCGATATTGTCATACGCCACCGTGAAGGTGTCATTTTTGGAAACGATCAAACGATGCGGAAATAGGAAATCCGTCTTCGAGTCTCCATTGACGTCACCGAGCGCCAAGGGAAATTCCGACATGGCCTGCTTTGGAAGCTCATAAGGTCCGGCCATGTCCGGCGTGCCGCCGAGTTTGTCGGATTGGAACGAGCCCGTCCCCATGCCCCAAGCCAGATGCGGCGACGCATTCGTCTCGATGAGGATGTCCAACTGCCCATCCATGTCCAAATCGGCCACGCCCACGCCCTTGTCGATCGTGAATCCCGCGGGCAAAGATACCTTCCGCGGCTCGGCGGGAGTATTCCATCCCGAGGATCCGTCATTTCGACACGGCGAATACAAGTAAACGTCGCGACTGCCACTTTGCGCGAAGACCAGGTCATCACAAAGCGCGTTTTTGTCGAATCGCCCGCGCTCGACGTTTCCAGCCAAGGCATCGAAGCTGAATGGAAGGCTGATGAGCGTTTCGCCGATCATATCCGGCAACGTTCGCAACGTCATCGTCCCATTTGCTTCGCCGATCAAAACCAGAAGTTCGTCGCCGGGACCGTCCGAAAATGCATCAATGGGGATGATGCGCATGGGCGACCCTTCCGGCGCATTCAAATAAGGAAACACCGAGAACGACGTGTCACGCGTGGGGGACCCGCGCAAAAGGCTGATGCCGGCTTGTGTGGCGAATGCGATGTCGAGAAACCCCCCGTCACTGTCGCCTTCACCGAGCACCGGTGAAAACACGTTCGTATTCAATGCCCGCAAATCCACGGTATTGGTTTTAGCGTCGAAATACGCAATGCGCGCCGGACGCGTGCCAACGGTATTTTCATGACCGAGGAGCAACAAATCCGTCACCCCGTCATCGTCGAAATCCCCGGCCAGCATTTGATTCGGCGTCGCCAGCGGAACAGCGGCGCCCCGTTGCGCATATTGTCCATTCGACTGCCTGCAAATACCATCCAGTCCACACCCCCAACCGCTGGGACATTCCGTCGATGTTTTGCATACCTGCCGGCAAGCATGGGGCTGATTCACCGCCGCACAGGTGGTGTTTTTTTCCAGCGGATGCCCGTCGCAATCTTCGCCCGGATCAATGACGAAATTGCCGCACGTGCCAGGTTCGAGCAGTTGCAGCTCGCTACACGAAATACCGAAAAACACGAGCCCGCAAATCAATCCGGCAAACGCTGCGAGTCTCGGCATACCTCGCCAGTGCATCAGAACGGCTCCAGTTCTTTCGGTACTTTGCGCTTGACGGGTGCGGTCGTCGTGGCTTTGGCCGACTTCAACAATACCGTCACCGTTTGATCCACGTCGGAGGTCAATTCGATTTCGCTCGATTCATACGCTTCGGCCGCAAATCGCAAGGTGACTTTCGCGTTCTGTCGAGGTAACCGCAGCGGTGTATTCGCCGAACCGATCTCCGCATTGCCCCGAAAAACCTTCGTGCCTTCCGGCGCCCCGGTGAACGTAATGGTCACATGCGACGTATCGCTCTCGTTCGTCGCTGCTTGCGCCGGCGCTTGTGACGGCGTTGGCTCGAGGACGGGGGCGGGCAACGACGCACTTGCCGAAGTCGCGTGTTCCGCAGTCGAAATCGACGCATTCGAGCGAGACGTTCGTCCGAGAACCGTAATGCCGATGGTCGCAAGCGCCGCCACGGCGACGAACACGATCATCGCCGCTCGTTGTTTCGCATGCGTCAGCGCATTCTCGCGCGTATGCGCGGCGCCCTTCAACGATGCCGGACCGGAGTCCGTTGGCGGCCCCGATCCACGTCGATCCGATAGATTGCCGCTCGACGAACCCTTTTGCGCCGCGCCTTCCGTCACCGATCGCCCCGCGCTGCTCACCGCATTGAGGTCATCGTCGGCGGCGTGCGCCAAGATTTGATAAATCCGATTCACCGCATCTTCGGCGCCTTTGCCGCAAAACGGTGCGATCGATTCGGCCAAATCGATGACCGTCGCATAACGGAATTCTCGGTCCTTTTCGAGACATCGCGCCACCACTTCTTCGAGCGCCGCGGGTACGTCCGGACGAATCGAACGAAGTTTCGGTGCTGGATCTCGCAGCACCGAGCTCATGATGTTGGCGCTGGATTTGCCCTGGAATGGGGGTTTGCCCGCGAGCAATTCGAATAAAACGACTCCCAGGGCCCAAATATCCGTTCGCCCGTCCACCGTAATCGCCGCTTCCAGCTGTTCGGGCGACATGTACATCGGCGATCCGAAGACTTGCCCGGTTTGGGTGGTGCTGGCTTGTTTTTCCCCCGCGGCGCCATCCGAAATCTTGGAGACACCGAAATCCAAAATCTTGATCTTATCCGCTCGGCCCCGTTGCCGGGCGACGAACAAGTTTGCCGGTTTGATATCGCGGTGAACGATTCCCGCCGCATGGGCCGCCGCAATGCCTTCGCATGCTTGCAAAATATATTCGGCCGCATCCGAAATGCGCAATTGCCCTTCCTGGCGGAGCATCTCCGCGAGATCCGAGCCTTCGAGGTATTCCATGACGATGTACGTCAGGCCATCCTCGAGCTTTCCAACGTCCATGACGCGCGTAACATGTTCGCTGCGAATTTTCGCCGCCGCCTTGGCTTCGCGCAAAAATCTCGCCAACGCGTCCGGACTCAAAGCGGCCGACTTCTGCAGAATCTTGATCGCGACGTGTTGATCGAGATCGACGTGGGTTGCCGCGACGACCACGCCCATGCCTCCCCGACCAAGTTCCCGCTCCACGCGATACTTGCCGGCGATCAGCGTTCCCGCCGTCAGTGCATCATCTTTCGCGTGAATTTCTGCGTCCATCATCGCTCTCACTCAGGGCTCAAAGTAGCCGGTGCATACGACATGTTTAGCACCGTTTCGTCGTCGAGGGCAACTCCGCAAGACACGTCATTTTGGCCTCAAAAGTGGTAACTGCGGTTGTCAGGTTCGTGGGACACAATGGGTAGGTGTCGCGGACGTCGTCGGTCGGCTCAACAAAATGTTCGTCACCGCATTGGATCGCCGGCTTCATGCGGGCTCCGAAGGTGTATTTCGGGATGGTACACGAGGGTTCAGGTGCATTTCGGGTTTTTCTGTGCCCGACGTCTTCGACGCGAGCCATTTTTCGAGCTCTTCACGGGCATGCTGTGTTTTCAATCCCAGGCTGTCAAGGTGCTGCGAAGCCGAGTCGAAATCCGCTGCTTTTCCAAGCCGCTCGAGTTCTTTGCCCAATTCCATCAGCCCCAGCGCTCCCACTTGACCACTGCTCCCTTTGAGCGTGTGGGCGGCGTGGATCAAAGCGCCGCCGTCGCGCTTCTCGACCGCCTCTTTGATCGCCGCCAGAAGCTCGCGGCAAGATTGAAGGAACTCCTGCACGATCAGGCGCAATGTTTCCAAATCCCCTCCGGTCAGCGTGGCGAGCTCTTCGAGTTTTCGCCAATCCAAATCGTTTGGCACGGCAATCTCATCCGACCACTCGAGGCGCATGGTATTCGCGTTCACGGCGGCCAGCGCGTGACGAAGATCAATGGCGGAAATGGGTTTGGCCAAAAAAGCGTTCATTCCAGCGGCGAGGCATTTGTCACGATCCGCAGCGCTCGCATTGGCCGTCAGTGCGATGATATGGGGCCGGCGTTCTTTGGGTAAAACTTCATGGATCCGCAAGGTCGCCGTCGTTCCATCCATTTCGGGCATGCGCATATCCATGAGCACGACGTCATATTCACGCCGCTGCACTTCCCGTACGGCTTCCGCCCCATTACTCACCACGTCCGCTCGGTGACCGTCGCGTTCGACCAACAATTTGGCCACCCGTTGATTCACCGGATTGTCCTCGGCGATCAAAATGCGCAAACGCTGCGATTTCGTGGTCAACGGCGTCGGTGTCAGGACCGTCTGCGGAGCGCCGACGGCTCCACCGGCCAAGATTTCCGCCAATTGCTGCCGACGCAAAGGCAACATGATGTGCACGACGCGACCCGCATTCGCAATTCGTAATTCTTTGCGGTGCGCGAGCGGCGACATCAATACGACGACGGCCGCCACGGGAAACGGAAACGCCAACTCCCCGGTCGCCCCCAAAGCTTCCAGCTCGACGAGCACGATGTCATTCGGCTCGATCGTCGTCGATCTCGCGATGCGCTCGAGCTCCTTCAAGGACCCGTAACCAAGACCGATGCATCCGAGGCGTTTTAATTGGCCGATGAGCGCATTTCGCGATTCCCGATCGGCCATCACCACCCGCACGGTTTGTCCCGATGCGGACACATCGAGCGCTCCTTCGACGACCGGGGCATCGAACGTGAAATGAAACGTCGATCCTTCGCCGTACGTGCTCTCCGCCCACGTGGTTCCATGCATCAGCGTCGCGAGGCGCCGACAAATGGCGAGCCCCAAGCCGGTCCCTCCGAATTTGCTGGTCGTCGACGCATCGGCTTGCGTAAATGGCTCGAATAGACGTGACAACTGCGATGCGGTAATGCCAATGCCCGTATCCGTCACCGCCAAATGCAGCGTGACCTTGTCTTTGTCCGATGTTCTCGTGACACTCACGCGCACGGTCACTCGACCACGTTCGGTAAACTTGACCGCATTGGAAACGAGGTTCAAAAGCACTTGGCGAACGCGCCCGAAATCGCCGAGAATCTTGGCGGGGACTTCGGAATCGACGAAATAACACAATGGCAACGATTTTTCCGCCGCCGCCACGCCGACCAATTCCAAAACATCTTCGACGCATTCGATGATATCAAAGGGATCCCGCTCGAGCTCGATTTTGCCCGCTTCGATTTTCGAAAAATCCAAAATATCATTGATCAAAGCCAAAAGCGTGTTTCCACTCGACCGAATCGTCGCGGCGAATTCTCGCTGTTCGTTGTTGAGCCGCGTATCGAGAAGGACGCCCGTCATGCCGATCACCGCATTGAGCGGCGTGCGAATCTCGTGGCTCATCGCCGCCAGAAAATCGCCTTTGGCTCGTGACGCTTCCAACGCCGCATCGCGCGTCTCCGACAATTCGCGGTTCTTTGCCGCCAAACCCATGAGCAGATTCCGGACGGCCGTCTCCCGCACTTCGAGCGATTCGATCCGGTGCGTCGCTTCTTTGTCCAGCAAGAGCGCCGTCACGGTGGCCGAAAGGACGAAGATGCCCACGAATACGAAACGCACCGTATTGCCGACCGTCGCGCCCGGCACGCCGAAATCAACGAATTCCACAATGGCCAAGGTCACGAGGCTCAGCGACGTCCACGCAAAAATCGTGGTCCGCCCCAATAAAGCGCCCGAGAGCAAGGGCATCCCCGCCAAAAAAAACGAAATGGACATGGTCTGCGTTTGGCCCACGATGGACGTGTATCCCGTCGTCAATAGCGCCAAACCGAGACACGTGTGCGCCAACTCTTTTGTTCGCTGCACCCACCGCCGACTCGCGAACCACAATGCGCCCTCGACGAATGTGGCCGCGAAATTCACCGAAGCAGGCTGCAAGTGCCCGCAAAATAACAATGTCGCCCCACAAATAAATGCCGTTCCCGCGCACAGCAACATCACGAGGCGCCCACGATCCGGCTCGCTGCGTCGAATCGCTTTCGCGGGACGAGGCATGCCCGTCGCAATCGTCACAATGCCGGGCGTATTGGATGTTTCCGGATCGACTACGGGCGAGGCCACGATGCCAAGATAGCCGCGCAGCTACCTCGCTGACAAGACAAAATCACAGTGACTCCGCAAATCTATCCGCTACGTGCGCGACAAAAACTGCTCGTTCAATTCGCGGTCGAAGCTCTGCGATTCGACAGGACGCCCGAATTCACTGAAACCCGCCGAACATCAAGGTTTTTCCCAAATGCTTGCGAGCAATGGCCGCTGTCTTGCTATCCTTGTTCGCTTCGGCCATTTCGAGTGTTTTTGACCAATATGGCTTGGCTTCTTCATGTTTGCCGGCCTGCTCGAGCGCGGTGGCCAATTGATACGTCGCTCCGTAATGCGTCGGATTTTTCGCCAATACGTCGCGGAAATATTTCGCCGCGTCCACCGCGTCCTTTTTCTCGTAAAGCGCCTCGAGCCCAAGACGCATCGTTTCTCCAAGCGGATCCGCGGCAGCCGGTGCTTCCGCCACATCCGTCAATGCCGCAATACGTGCTTTCGCCTGAGCCAACGTCGCGTCGTCCCGACTTGCTTCGGCCATCGGCACCATCTTCGTCCACATCGCCCGCGCCGCAGCCCGGTCACCCGCCTGTTCGAGCGCCGTGGCGAGCTGATACGTCGCGCCGTAATGATTCGGATCCCCCGCCAGCACTTCGCGAAAACGTGCCGCTGCTTTGGCCGGATCCTTTTGCCCATACAGCGCATCGAGCCCCTCGGCCATCGGGTCCCGCACGGTTTTTCCCGGAACGGGCATGTTTGTCGGGACGATGTTCACGTTCGGCGGCGGTACGATCGGGGCCTGCGCATTTCCCGGCGCCGTGGATCGCCCCGCGTAAAAGGCGGCGACGAGCCCCACGATTCCAATGACCACCCACGTCATCGGACGTAACCCCGACGTTTTTTCAGCCCCTTCATTTCGCTCGGTCATGATGACTTTCCAACCTCCGACGACGATCGCGCCGGCACCACCAAACGCCAAGAGCGCTCCGATGGCCAGTGAAGAATTGGGGCCCGACGGCAAAAACGTCCCTGGAATCGCTCCAAGCGCGCTCGAAAGCTCGTATGTCGTCGGGTCATACACATTGCGCTGCCGAAAGACGATATCGAAAAGAGAATACTCAATCCACCCATTCAACGCGAGCACCATCGCGGCCACGATCACCTGGGCCTGTCGATTCGCGCGCACGAACCAATCGTGATGGAGCACGAACCACGCCGAAAGAAGCCGCACGACGGGATCGAGGATCACGATGAAGCGCAGATTTTTGGGCAAGCCCATGAACGCCGTCAACGTGAGGATCAGAAATCCCACGAGCCATCGTTCCCGACCTCCATCCCGAAGACGCTCGGTGACTTTCGCCACGGCCGCGGTAGCGGACAAACACACGATCGGCGCGAGCAGAAACAAATCGAAGAGCGGTCGATGCGCCGGGCCCGATTGGTACCGAATGCTGTAGTCGCTCGCGAAGGAGGCTTCGTTCAACCGCGCGAATTCGTAGAGCGCCGCCGGATTGTGCCCGAGCAGTACGAAGCCCGCGCAAAAAAGCAGGGGCGGCAAGACGAAAAGCGCCGCATGACGAAGCTTGGAAGGCTCGTCCGGTCGCGCCAAGAAGTACAACAAGACAAACGCGGCATAGGGAAAGACAAACGCTTCTTTGATCGCAAACGCCAGCGTCGACGTTGCGACAAACCCCGCCCAGCGCCGTCGGGCCGTGGCCTTGGACGTCTTCACTTCGGGATCGAAGAGGCGCATCAGCGTCCAAAACGCCGCCAAAACCGCCGCACAATACACTTCGTCCTGCAACGCGCGCCGCCCGAGCGCCAACTGCAAAGGTGACAGGACCGACAAAGCCGTCGCAAATAGCGCCGCGTTTCGCCCGACGAGACGCCGGCCGAGCGCGTACGTCAGGACGAGCGACAACACGCCCGCGATCGTCGACAGCCACGCGATCGCGCGTCCATCACACGGCGTCAGCACCGAACACGTGAGCGTCGTGAGGCCGAAGTAGCCCCAGCGCAGAGGCGTCGGCGACAACCACAAGCTCGGTTGCTGGAGGTACGTGGAGACAAACTCGGGATACGCGCCGAGTCCTTCGCGTGTGAGCCGGCGCGTGACGTCCACGTAATGCGCTTCATCCGCAGGCGAATAAGCCGCGACGTCGTTGACGATCACGCGCACGATCGCGCCCACGATCACGAGCAGGCCCACGAAGACCCAAGGTCGAGTTTGTCGTTTCCAGATCGTTTCCAGCATGGCCTTCACGAATCGTTTGAACTCCAAGAGTCGTCCGGCGTATCCCCAGAATACGCCGACTGCATGCGCGATGAACCTTGAAGCTCAGAAATCATACGTGGCGGCATTCATGGATGGGCGGTTCGGCCGGACAACCCAAACCGAGCACGGGATGGCTCGTTGCAGAGAAGCCTCGAGCAGCGTGTTGCACTTTGGGGCTTGCCCCCTGTTGCGCGATGTCAAGCCGCGAACCTCATCACATACAATCTCCTTGACGGTCGTCACCGCGGCTTGTAAGCCCCCTTCATGCGACACATTTCCCTCATTGCCCTCTATGTGGGCTTGACCAATCTCCTTGGAAAACGAGCGGCCGCGCTGAATGCATTTCCTTCGGGCGCGGCGAGCGTCTCGGCATTGACGGCTCGGCGCGAAGCTATGTCAAAATTGCCCGCTGTTTCAACGGGTCGCCCATTGGCCGACAAACTCGACGCCGTGGACGATACCCACGATGCGATCGGCGGGGCTATTTGGCATTTTACCGAAGCTTACGTGCAACACCCGGGCACCTCGCCGAATATCCTCGAAGCGGCAAAGAAAATCCGGGCGGCTTTCATTCCGACCCTGGAGGACCTCGGCGCGAGTTATGCCGCGGAAGCCAAAGCCGCCATGGACAAAACCGTGCAGCTGGACGAATTGAAGAATGAGCTGGAATTGTTCCCGATCGCCGGCGGACAAACCTTGTATCAATGGGCCGCGGGGTTCCTCGCCGAAGGATCGAAGATTGACGATTTGCTGAATGCGCGTGCGGATATCGAGCTGAAGAATCGCAAAGCCGCCGCGACATTACGCGGCGAAGTGATTGGCCTCCTCAATCGCTTGCGCAAAAACCTGAAGCTCGAATTGAAAGACGATCCGGCATTGCCGAGCGACCTCGAAGGGCAAGTGTTTGCTTACCTCGATATGCTCGAGAAAACGTGTGCGGAAGCTCGCGCGAACGGAAAAGACGTCGAGGAAATCCCGGCTCCGCCCGAGACTTCGAGCAGCCCGACGCCATGAAATGTGAGATGGACTAAGTCGGATGCGCCGAAGTCGGCACCGGCAAGGTCCTTCGACAAGATGGAAGGGGGGTCGATTGTGAGGTAGACCGGGTCAGACCTGGTCGGACGTGTCGTCGTCGGCACAGCCGACCTTGTCGGACCTGGTCGGAAGGGGGGTCGATTGTGAGGTAGACCGTGTCTGACCTGGTCGGAAGGGGGTCGCCGAGGGTGTGATGAGTAGGTCGGACCTGGTCGGAAAGGGGGTCGAGTGTGAGGTAGACCGTGTCGAAGACGGTCGGAGGGGGGTCGTCGAGGGTGTGCCGAGCGAGTCGGAGACGGTCGGAAGGTGGATCGTCGAGGGTGTGACGAGCTTGTGGGATGAGCTGGTGGGTGGCGAGGCGAGGGTGTTGCGAGCGGGTGGGACGCGTTTAATTTCTCCAGGCTTGTTGCCACGCTTCGCGGACGTCGTTGGGCATCGTGACGTGTTCGTAGAGGTTGTCTTTAGGCCCGAGATGCGCACGACCCCACCGGACCAGTGCATCGATGTAGGCTGGTTCCAGGCAACGCTGGACCTCGGGCCATTTTCGATCAAATGAGACGTACTTAGCAAGCGACCCTAACCCCGTGAGAGGGTACACGCCGGCGCTATCCCACTGGTAGTCGTCGTAGGCGATCGTGTCCCACTCCGACAAGGGCTCGTCCTGGGCTGCTTCGATTCGTTCCTCGATCGCATCGACTTCACTCCTGTGCCGAACGGCGATCTTGACGAGTCTTTGCGCAGTATCGATCGGGATACCGTGTGACGCAAGGGAGCTTGATTTGACTTCGCCCAGGCGGTAAAGCAGCAGGTTCCATAGATAGTGCCACCCTGACTCTCTGTTCGCCGCGAGTACCGGCCCTGTCAACCACGCCGCGACTCGTTCGGTGTCTTGCATCCCAGCCGTCTCGGTCATGGTGCGAAAACAGGTCTTGGCGAGTTCTTCGGTTGGAACGTCTTCATCCAGTTCGTCCGGCGAGTTGGGGTCTGCAGCCCATCTTGCGCGGTTCGCGGCGTTGATGGTGCATTGGACGCGCAACGCACACCGTGCAGCAAGTTTGACGGCTTCGACATTCTCGAGGGCGAGTCCAACGTCGAGCCGGAAGCGTTCGAACTGATCGAGGCTCAGCCATAAGCTGCCTTTCCGCCACGTCCAACTTTCATCTTCATCGCTTAGGTTCAGTGGAAAATCAATCATCGTTCGTCTCCGATATACGCAACAAGGAGCCTCGATTCATTTCGATGCTTTCTTTGGCTGAGGCACGATGGCGGGTGGAATGACGACTGGGTAATACGCGGGCGTGGGTGCGGGCTCGAGGGGTTTGCCGGGGCCATATTCCGGCTTTTGCGCCGCATATTGGCGAGCGTTGTGCGGCAACCCATGTTCCTTGTCTTCGCACCCTGTGTCCTTCCAATTACCAAGCTGCTCGGTGAGTTCTCTTTGGCCATCGTCATACGCCTTCAGGTGGCCCTGCATTTTGTTACTCAGGCTCCCATCCGGTCTCGGTACCCATTTGCCTTTGTTTTCGGCGATTTCGCGCCAGCGCTCATCAATGCCCTTGCGGCCCTGGGGCCGCCCATTCTTTGGCGGTTCAGTCCTTTCCGCGTTGATGATTTCGTTGATCTTCTTGGCGAGCTTTGCACACCGTTCCCGTAGCTTCTCCTGCGCACGTTGTTGCTCCGGCGTCAACGTTGGTGCGGGCGGTGGTGCGGGCGCCGGCGGCGGCGCAGGTGTCGGCGGTGCAGGTGCAGGCGGCGGTTGCGATTGCGTGGCCTTGATATGCGCCGCTCGTCGTTGTTGGATCTCCTCGGGCGACAAACGCTGCACCTCGTCGTATTCCAGGCGATCCTGATAAGGCTGTCGAGTGATCGGGTTCAGTTCGGACGCCCAAGCCGGGGTATCGGTGTCCAACCAGAAATAGATAATGCCAAACACGACCGCGGCGGCCACGATTGGATTGATCGGAATCACGAAAATGCGCGGAATGCGGCCGGCAGGCGCATTCGCGGGCGGTGTCCAGGGTTGCGGCTGAATCCGACGGATACCCGACTCCGGCCCGGAATCAGGCTCCGGTTGAACGGGAACGGGCTGCGCGAGCAACCCTTTCAACGCTATGGGCGCAGCGGCGACGTTGAGCTCGGTCTTCGCTATGGCAGACCATTGCGTTTTTCGCAATACGTTGACCACGCACGCGTTCAAATTGCGATTGCCGAGCGTCGAATCCGCAACATACGCGAAAACCGTTTGCCCGTCGTTCTTCACGTACACGTTGACTTGCATCGAGTGCTGGATTGGGTTCACCGAGCCGCTGATCTGACTCGAGCACTTGGC